>JBIIFB010000216.1:0-5320 GCA_044237545.1 Pirellulales bacterium | reverse complement strand
TGCTCCTGGGTGGGGCCGGGCTTGGTGCGTTGGGCGGGATGCGAACCGTCAACGTCGAGCAGGCCAGGCAGATCGAAACCCGCATGGAGGACGTGAAGAGGATGCTGGAGGGAGGAGAACTTCCGTCGGAAGGCGGTCGGCCGCAACAGCCGTCGCCGGCTGTCCGCCTCGAACACGCGGCTGAGCCAACTGGCGCGGTCGTTGTCCCCGCATCCGTTCCTGCGGCAAAGCCGCCGGCAGGATCCTGATCAACCGCCCGGCCAGCCAGCGGTCTCGATAGTCGAGCCAGACCGAAGCCAGTTACGAGCTAGTTCAACACCCGTTCAACGCCAAAGGAGCCCGAGCATGGCACAACCCAAAGTCCTCGTGATTGGTGGTGGCTTGGCCGGTCTTTCGGCCACGATGCGGATGGCGGAACTCGGCGTGAACGTCGATCTGGTCAGCCTTGTGCCCGTCAAGCGGTCGCACAGCGTCTGCGCCCAAGGGGGCATCAATAGTGTCAATGCGCTGACCCGGCAGCAGGGCGACACCGAGTGGAAGCACTTCGACGACACCATTTATGGCGGTGATTTTCTGCAGCATCAGCCGCCTGTGAAAGAGATGGCGGATTGGGGCCCGCGGATCGTCGACCTGATGGACCGCCTCGGCGTTCCATTCAACCGGACTCCGGAAGGGTTTCGAGACCAGCGACGATTTGGCGGCACGCTCTTCAAGCGCACGGCTTTCGCGGGCGCTACCACCGGCCAGCAACTGCTCTATTCGCTCGACGAACAGGTTCGCCGTTGGGAGGTCGAGGGCAAGGTCAAGAAATGGGAGTTCTGGGACTTCCTCGAACCGGTGCTCGATGACTCGGGCCGGTGCCGTGGGGCCATCTGCCAGGATCTGGTGACGATGCAGTTCCGGGCGTTCCCGGCAGATGCTGTGATTCTGGCCACTGGAGGCTGCGGTCTGCTCTACGGCCGCTCCACCATGTCGATGGTCTGCAACGGTAGTGCTGTGAGCCGGGCCTATGCGGCCGGCGCGTGGTATGGCAACGGCGAGTTTATCCAGGTGCACCCTACCGCCATTCCCGGCGCCGACAAACTCCGTCTGATGAGTGAGAGCGCCCGCGGCGAGGGTGGACGCGTGTGGGTGCCCAAGAAGCCCCACGATCCCCGCGATCCCCGGGACATCCCGGAAGGGGAGCGGAGCTACTTTCTTGAGGAGCGGTATCCCAAATACGGAAATCTCGTACCGCGGGATATCGCCACCCGCGAGATCTTCGACATCTGCACCACCGAAGGGCTGTCCGTCGAGAAGGACCGTCTGTGTGTCTACCTCGACTTGACGCATGTCCCGCGGGAAACGCTCGACCGCAAACTGGGCGGCATCCTGGAGATTTACGAGAAGTTCCAGGGCGTCGATCCCCGGGTCGTCCCGATGAAAATCTTCCCCGCCGTGCACTACTCCATGGGTGGCCTGTGGGTCGACTACGAAAAGAGCGGCTCAGGTGGGCTCGTTGAGGGCTCGCCGAGGAATCAGCAGACGAACATCCCCGGCCTGTATGCGATTGGTGAGTGCGATTATCAGTATCACGGCGCCAACAGACTCGGCGCAAACTCGCTCCTCTCCTGCATCTTCAGCGGTCTGTTTTGCGCACCGGGCGTGATCGCCGGCTGCGAGGCCGGTGGCAGAAAGGCAGCGGAGGAGCCGTCGCGGCTGTTTGATTCGGGCCTGCGTCGCGAGGAGGAGCGGCATCGGGCGCTTCTGGCCCGGACGGCCGGAGACGAAAATCCCTACGACCTGCACCAGCAACTGGGAAACCTCATGACCCGCGTGGCCACGGTGGTTCGCCGCAACGAGCAACTCGCGGCCGCCTATGCGGAGGTGTGTGAACTGGAAGACCGTTGGCGTCGGTGCGCAGTCTCGGATTCAGGCAACTGGACCAACCAGAACGTCGTCTTCACGAAATCGCTCGGCGATATGTTCCCGTTGGCGAAACTGATCTTGAAAGGTGCGCTGCAGCGGGATGAGTGCCGCGGTGCCCACTTCAAGCCGGACTTCGCCATGCCGGGCATTCATGCCACCGATCCCGTTGAAAAGCGTCGGGAGGCGGAGCAGTGGTGTGACCGTTTCGAGGCCAATACGCGTCGTTGGCTGAAGTCGACCGTGGCAAGCCAGGGGGCCGACGGTGAACCGCAGATTTCGTACGAGGACATCGATACATCGCTGATGCCGCCGCGACCGCGGCTGTATGGGCTGGTCGGGGGCGAGGAGATCGAGGAGGTCTGGAAGGAGCGGCAGAGGGCCGCTGACGTTACAGCCCAAGGGTCTGACCGTCAGCCGGCGGCCCTCGCTGCCGCGTCGCATTGACTGATGTGAATGGCGTTCCCCTTGCTGGCCGAAGTTGCTTGCAGGGAGTCGGCCGAGGAAATGGGCAGAACGAATACGAAAGTGAACGCCAGAGCGAGTGCAAGAACGCTGCGTCGAATAGGAATAGATAGATAGTTGCGGAAGCTACGAGATGAGTTGTGTTGACGCGAGGAGAATCCAACGATGATCAAGGCAGTCGAATCCGCTGGGCACCACGACGGTGCAGGGCATGCGTCTGAGCCTGCTTCCCAGCACGGTGGAGGGCATGCCGTGAACGGTCATGACGCGGCAGAGCCGCGGCTGGTCCGAGTCAGGGTGCTCAGGCAGGACGCCCCCGGTGAGGAGAGCTACTGGGAACGGTTCGAGATTCCCTACGTCGCCAACATGAACGTCATCAGCGTTCTGCAGCAGATTGCAACGCAGGCAAAGTCGCGGGATGGTCGTCGGGTGGCCCCGGTCGCCTGGGATTGCAACTGTCTGGAAGAGGTATGCGGCTCCTGCACAATGCTGATCAATGGCCGCACCCGCATGGCCTGTTCGGCACTCGTCGACAAGTTGCTTGCAGAATCAGCCGATGAGATCGAACTCAGGCCGATGTCGAAGTTTCCCGTGGTCCGGGATCTCGCCGTCGATCGAAGCAGGTTGTTTCGCTCGCTCGAGCGTGTGAAGGCCTGGGTGCCGATCGATGGTTCCTACGACCATGGTCCGGGCCCCCGCATCGCGCCCGAAAACCAGGAGGATGCCTACCCTCTCGCCACGTGCATCAGCTGCGGCTGTTGCCTCGAGGCCTGCCCGCAGTTCACCAAGATCGAGGTGGTTCGCCGTGAGGACGAGTCGGCCGAGTCCTTCGAATCCCGCCGTAACGCCGCCTTCGACACCGGCTTCGTGGGTGCCCATGCGATCAGTCAGGCGATGCTTTTCAACGGCCATCCGACCGGCAAGATGATCGCCGAAGAGCGGTTGGCGGCACTCACGTCGCAGGGCGGCATTCAGATGTGTGGCAATGCCCAAAACTGCGTCGCCGTCTGCCCGAAGAGCATTCCCCTGACGCGGTCGATCGCACGTGCCGGCCGCGCTGCCACCGTCTGGGCGATCCGAAAGATCTTCGACCGCTAACGGCAGGTTTCAGGATTCAGGGCCTGGGTTTGGGGCATACGCCGGCGGTGGCCGGCGGGATGGCATGGCTCCGTTTGCCGAGTCAGAGCCGTCGTGGTAGTTTTACCCCCATATATCCGGTCGTTTGCCGATTCGCCTTCGGTGTCTTGTGTGCGGCCAGTGAGAACATCAGAAGAGGATTACGAGTGTCAGTGAACGAGAGTGGCGGGCAGTGGCGGGATGCGGTTGACGTGGAACGTCAGGATGTCGGTAGTTCGACCGGTAGTTTTCACACGATGGGACTGTCGCCTGAAACGATGGCGGCTGTGGAGCGGGCAGGCTACACGACTCCCACGCCCGTTCAGGCGGGGTTGATCCCACGGGCCCTGACCGGCATCGATGTGCTCGGACAGGCCCGTACTGGCACCGGCAAAACGGCGTCGTTCGTGCTGCCGATTCTGGAACGGATGCGGCATCCTGGTCGGGGGGGCGGCCCGCGGGCCCTCGTGCTCGTGCCGACGAGAGAACTCGCCGTTCAGGTGCGGGATGAGTTCGAGAAACTCGCGCACGGCTCGCGGATTCACTGCGTTGCTGTCTACGGTGGCAAGCCAATCAAGGGACAGATCGACAAACTCTCGAAGCACCCGGCGGTGATCGTGGGCACTCCGGGACGGGTGCTGGATCACATGAGCCGGGGCACGCTTTCGTTTTCGGCGCTCGAAATCGTGACACTCGATGAAGCCGACAGGATGCTTGATATCGGCTTCCGTCCGGACATCGAAAAGATTCTCCGTCGCTGTCCCGAAAGCCGGCAGACGCTGCTGCTGTCTGCCACGGTGCCGCCGACCGTCGCCAAACTCGCCACCCGCTACATGCGGAACCCTGAGGTTCTCGACTTTTCGGTCAACGAACTGGCCGTTGAGACCATCGAACAGGCTTATTTCACGGTCGAGCCGGTGCGAAAGTTTGATCTGCTCGAGCGTCTGCTGGAGCGTGAAGATCCGCGGCAGGTGATCGTGTTCTGTCGGACCAAACGAGGCACGGACAAGATTTTCGAGCGGCTCTCACGCCGTCGCAGCCGTGCGACCGGCCAGACCGGGCACCCAGACGAAGTTGCCTGCATCCATGGCGATCTCCCGCAGGGGGCCCGCGACCGCGCGATGAAGCAGTTTCGGGAAGGCATCGTCCGCATCCTCGTGGCAACCGACGTCGTCGGCCGTGGCATCGACGTCTCGGGTGTGTCGCACATCATCAATTACGATATTCCCGAGTTCTGCGACGACTACGTGCACCGGGTAGGACGCACCGGCCGCATGGGTCGCGAAGGTGTTGCCTACACCTTTGTCAGCCCCGAGGAAGGGCCACAGTTGACGCGGATCGAGATGCGGATCGAACGTCTGCTCAAGCGGGACGAGATCCCTGGGTTCGAAGCGTTTGATCGCCGGCCGAAAACAGAACTCCCGCGTGTGGCGGTTGGCGAGAGCGGACTCGCCTCCAGGGCGGCCGAAGAGGCCGGCGTCGATCCGGCGGCTGCGGCCGAGCCGAAAAAACCGTCCGCGGGAGCCCTGCTCGGGAAAGGCCGGGCCCCGAAGCGTCACCGCCGGGCGCTGTAACGGGCCGCTCACAGCACGGACTTGATCCATGGATGGCAACGCCGATACATCGGGCACGCGGGGCGGAAACGGCCGGAAGCGTGTGGTGAAGCAACGTCTGGAGAGCCTCGCCTCGGCGGGGGTCTCCGACCTGCCTAAACGCCGTGCCGGGAGTGCCCGTCGCACCAGCGGTCGCCTCGACTCGGGAGCGCCAGCCGGTGGGGCAAAGGGGCCACAGCCGATCGCAGTAGATGCCGGATCGCGGAGAGGGGCGCTCGACC
>JBIIFB010000071.1:0-17024 GCA_044237545.1 Pirellulales bacterium | reverse complement strand
CGACCGACGATTCCCGCCCCGGACACGTGCCGTTCGCGACGCTTGGTCTCTCCCCCGAACTGCTTAAGGCCGTAGCACAGCTCGGTTTCGAGGAGACTTCGCCGATCCAATCGGCGGCGATACCGTTGATCATGTCGGGCCGCGACGTGGTCGGCCAGTCGGAGACAGGCTCGGGCAAGACGGCTGCCTTCTGCATTCCCGCCATCGAAAAGATCGATCCTGCCATCAAGGCGACGCAGGTGTTGATTCTCACCCCGACGCGGGAACTGGCCACGCAGGTGGCTGACGAGGTGCATAAACTCGCCGCGTTTCGCCGTGGCGTCAACTCGGTGGCGATCTACGGCGGCGCCTCCTACGACCGCCAGTTCGCAGAGCTGAAACGGGGAGCCCACGTCGTCGTCGGCACCCCGGGCCGGCTCACCGACCACATGAATCGTGGAACCCTCGACCTCACGAAAATCCGCATGCTGATCCTCGACGAAGCCGATCGGATGCTCGACATGGGATTCCGTGAGGACATCGAGAAGATTCTCGCCGCCGCGCCTGCCGGTCGGCAGACCGTCTTCTTCTCCGCCACGATCTCACCGCCGATTCAGGCCCTCGTCCGCGGGCATTCCAAGGACGCTGCAACCGTCAAAATCGCCCAGAAATCGGTCAGCGGGCCGCCGCTCGTCGACCAGGTGTATCACGAGGTGCGGCACCACGCGAAACTCGACGCGCTTGTCCGCGTGATCGACTTTCACGATGTGAAGAGCGGAGTCATCTTCTGCAACACCCAGCGGATGGTCGACGAACTCGCCGACGCCCTCATCGGCCGGGGCTACTCGGCCGAGCGGATCCATGGCGGCATGGCGCAGGCCCAGCGGACCCGCGTGATGCAGAACTTCAAGCGGGCCGCGTTCGCGTTTCTGATCGCCACCGACGTGGCCGCGCGGGGCATCGACGTCAACGACCTGGAACTCGTCGTGAACTACGATCTTCCCTACGACGCCGAGGACTACGTCCATCGCATCGGCCGCACGGGCCGGGCCGGGAAGAAGGGAAAGGCGGTCACGCTCGTCTCTGGGGCGGCCATCTACAAGCTGCAGTCGATTGAGCGGTTTCTGCGGACGAAAATCCGCCGCGAGCAGGTGCCATCGCTGGCCGCGGTCGAGGACCGTCGGTCCGACGCGCTGTTCGACAAGATCACGGCCACCATCGAGGAGGGCGGCTTTGCACGGAGGGCCCCGCTGGTGGAGAGGCTTCTCGAGCAGGGCCACACACCGACCGATGTCGCTGCGGCCATCCTCCACCACTTCGCGCCGGCGAGCGAGGAGGCGGTCGAGGTCGAACCGGTGCACCGGATGGAGAGGCGGCCAGACCAGCGATCAGACCAGCGACCGGAACACCGATCTGAGAAGCGATCTGACCATCGGCCGGAGCATCGGCCGAGCCCCAAGAAGCGGAAGTTCGCCCCCGTGAACGGCCCCCGGCATGGCAAGCCGAGCGGCGGCAAGAAAAAGAATCGCTGAGCGGAATCGCTGAACAGCAGCGAAAACTGCTGAAAACGGACCGCAGCCCGTCGTGCCCCTTCGTCGTGCCCCTTCTCGTACCCCTCGTGGCGGCACGCCTCATGTCGACGAAATCGGTCGTCACATGTCAGCCGACGGAGTGGGCTGGGAAGTCGGTGTAACCGGTGCAGCCGGTGGGGGCGTACCAAGTGGTCATTTCGGCCGGTTTGGCCAGCGGCCAGCCGTGGGCGAACCGTTCCACAAGGTCGGGATTACTGATGTAGGGGCGTCCGAATGCGATCAGGTCGGCCAAGCCGCTCTCGACTGCAGCCTCGGCAGATTCCTGCGTGTAGCCGCAGTTGCCGATCAGCGGGCCCCGGAAGACGGTACGAAACTCGGCAAGCGTCATCGGCTCGCCGAGCTTGTGAAACCCGAAACCCAGGCCATCCATGACATGCAGATAGGCCAGTCCGAAGGCGTCGAGCTGTTCTGCCACGAAAGTGAACTGCGCCCGAAAGTCGGGCGACCCCATGTCATTGAAGCCACCGTTGGGGGCGAGGCGGACGCCCACGCGGCCGGCCGGCCACTCGCTGGCCACTGCCTCGACCACCTCCGCAAGAAAGCGGAATCGATTGCCGATACTGCCGCCATAGCGGTCGGTTCGGTGATTGGTCTTCGACTGCAGAAACTGATCGATGAGATAGCCGTTGGCGGCATGGATTTCGACACCGTCGAAGCCCGCAGCCCGGCCGCGGGCCGCGGCCTGACGGTAGTCGGCGACGACCCCCGGGATCTCGGCGGTCTCGAGGGCTCGCGGCGGCTCGTAGGCCTGTTTTCCCTGCGGCGTGTGGATGCCATCACCAGTGATCGGGATCGCCGATGCTGACACGGGCAGGCTGCCGCCGTGGAAGCTGGAATGGGAGGCCCTCCCCATATGCCACAACTGCAGCCCGTTGTGTTCAAGTCCCCGAACAGCCTTTGATCGAGTTCAGGGTCGCATATTAGAGGCTCATCCCGCAGCGTCTGAAGCTCTGCGGAAGCCTCATCGACTACGTGCACGGCAGCGACACTGGCCGATTTCAAACTAGACCCGTCGGGCTCTCGGCCTGCGGGTTTTTCTGTTTCAGTGTCGCACAAGCGGCAAGTGATGCTCGTGTGTGCACCATCGAAAACGGCTGCGCAATAGCAGCCGGTAATCGGCCGAGCCAAGTTTTGATAAACGCCGCTCGATTGGTATCATTTTGTACGTACGTGCAGTACGTAAGCAGAGCGAGATACAGCCGTATCACTATCGGTTCGATTACCTGCCAGGAGGGCGATCACGTGGCGAGACGACAAGCATCCGCTCCCGCAATTCCCGCTCGACGCCGACGCAAAGCGGAGGCCGCGGTAGCCAAGACTCCGGCGCCGCTGACGCCAGAGCAGATCCGGCAGGTGAAGCAGCTCGCGGCCCGGCAGGCCGTGGCCGATATGCAGGCTCAGTTTGATGAGGCTCTGCGGCTACAACACGCGGAGTACCTGGCGGCCACGGGCGAGCCGATGCCGGTCGGGATCGACCAGATTCACGAGCGGGCGGTCGCCATCGGGCGAAGCAAGGGTTTGCCGCGGTCATCGGAGATCATCGGCAAATACACGCTCGACGACGTCTTCGAGATGGAGGGGATGCGGCTGCGGGATCAAAAGCAACTTGCCGTGCTCGTGGCCGAGGAGATGGCGAAAGCAACGCCCTGCACAAGCCCGGATGAGCAGAAGCGACTCGGGGCGCCCGAGCACGATGACGACGAGTTGGAACAGTTTCTAGTTGATTCATGGACCGCCTACAGCAACGATCCCAATCTCGTCGACAGGCCCATAAAGGCCGAATGGCTCCGGAAACTGCCGCAGATACAGCGAGAAAATAGCCCCGCTGAAAAGCAGCGGCTCACGAGGGTTTTCTCAAAGCTGCTTCGGAACACTCTCAAGCGCCGCAGCGACAAAAGGCGCAAGCTCAAACCGAAATCTCCGCGCACGAAATAGCGTACCGACTTATGTGCGCGGAGGTGGCGACAGTAAATGCCATCGCAGGATTCAAGAGCTGACTGCACACGACGCCATGTAACTCCGCGCACATAACTCTCCTAGCGTGCGCGGAGACAACACACAGCGGCGTTCAGACGTCATCCTTCCCTCACCGCTTCGGCCTTGTTGGCCGTGGCGACAGCGAGGTGAAAGTGATGACAAGAGCGAGCACAAAAACGACGCGGCAGATTCAGCCGCAGCTCGCCGAGCCGATCACGGTTCATATCCCGGAGATCGATGACGTCGGCATCGACGCCATCGCGAAGCTGCTCGTCAGCTACGCCCTGGCGCAGACCACAACAACATTCCCCGAGTGTGTGCTCGGGAAATCGCCGCGGCTACGCCGCACCGCAGCGATCACGAAGTCGGCGATCTAGTTCGAGGGTTTTTATGTCCGTTTCAATGCTCGATTTCACAGTGTCTGAAAGCTCTGGCCCTCCGGTCGGCTTGTACCGCGCGGAGTTCCAGGGCGTCACCCAGACGACCCATGCCGAGTACGGGGAAGGCGCCCTGTTCACCTGGAAGGTCGTCGAGGGCGAGCACAAGGGGAAGGTGGCTTCCCGCACGTGCAAGCCGCAGCCGTCGGCGAAGAACGTCACCGGCAAGCTGGTGGCGGGCCTGCTCGGAGGCCAGCTCACGGGAGGCCAGAAGGTGAGCCTCGCGAGTTGTGTCGGCAAGGTCTACACGATCGTCGTGGGCCTCGCGCAGAACGGCACCTCGACGCGGGTCGAGAGCTGCATCGCCAGTTGATCGAGGCCAGCCGCTCGCCGGAGGGATCGCCTCCGGCGGGCGGTACGGCCGACGCCTGCCGCACTTCGCCGCGGGTGAGTCTCAAACAACACTCAACGAACAGGTGATCTATGTCTCTCGATTGGTCAACGGAAAAGTGTGCTTGCCCGGCTCCGGCAGGGAAGGCAGAAGCAGATGAGCGCGACGGGCTCATCTTCGCCACGGCAGCGGTCGGGCTCTCCAGTGTCACTCGCGATAACGAACGCGAGTGGCTCGTGCGGATCCGCGTCTTGGAAGACCTCGGCCGCAAGCAGCTCCTCGGCCAGAACCCTTTGGGGGTGCTTGAACGCTGGATCGGTCTCGAAACGAATGCCGACGACGATACCCGCGATGAGTGGAAGGCCGTCCTTCTGGCCGCCGCCTTCGAGCGGGCCGAGTCAATGGCCGATCGCGTGTGGAAGGCCCCCGCCGGTCTGCGGCCTATGTCGAACTGATCGTTCACCGCCCCCGTCGGGCAGGCATTGACCTGGCCCGGCGGCGGCGGCCCCTAACCCATTCATCGAAAGGAACAGCAACGTGATCCCAAAAGAAGTGAAACGCGACAACAGCGGCCACGACCGAATCAATCGCATCAAGTGGGCCGACGCCATGCTCGCCGATGCTCGGGAAATGGCGGCCACGTATGCGGCCGACCCGGATCATGGCTTCGCCGATTACGCCGATCCTGAATGCACCGAGTGCCATGACCCGGGCGAGTGTGGCGACCACGTATACGCCGCTCTCATTCGGGATGCCGCCAACGCCTACCGCCGCGCGGGCCTAGGGCTCCTGGCCGAACGTGTTGATTACCTCGCCGACGCGGTGCCGCTCGCCTGGTCGCACTTCGACGAAGCCAACGCCACCACCGAGATCTAGACCCATGCTTCGCACCGTTGCCGAGTTGATTCGGTTCCATCGCCTTGTCGGAGACCGCACGCCGATCCCGTGGCGGTACGTCGCCGACCGCCTGGCCGAGGAGCTGACCGCACTCGTGCGACGGTTCGATGGTGATCCAAACCTGACAGATGCCGATCACGACCGCCTGGCCCGCGCGGCAGTCGCACTGCACGAGCACCAGCTCGCCGCAGGTGAGGAGCGGGATGAAGACGACGATTGACCGCGGCGTGCGCCGTGGCGACTTGTGATGCCCAAAGGAATATTCCAATGCCAACCCCTGTTTGTTATCGACCGAGCACCGGGGCCATGTCCGTCCCGTTTCCTGCCGACGCTGGGCTCGACGGGCCTGCCGGAATGGCCGCCTACTCCCGATACCTCATCGCCTGCCAAGAGGCGGCCAGGCGAGAGACTGCCGAGGAGGCCGTCGTGCGATGCCGGGCCGAGGCCGACCTTCTCGATCATGGCGGCCACCGGTTCGACGACGTGCTCGCCGCTCTGACAGCGACCTTCGACGTCCACGTTCGCGAGTTGAACAACCCGGAAACTGCGGAGGTCGAGCAAGGCATGGGGTTCAACGAGGTGTGCTATTTCGGCGAATGGCAGATCGAAGAGCTGCGGAGGGCCAACGCCGAAATGAACGCGGCCTACGAAAGCCTTGACCGCGAGCGGTACCGCAAAGCGGCAACCAGGTTCGCCGAAGTTGTTGCCGATTGGGGCATCGCGTGGAAGCCGAAGGCAGCTTGTGCGGAAGGCGGTGCCGCATGAAGGCCACCACAACCAGAACCCTACCTGCCGGCAGGCTCTCCGAAGAAGACCGGCTGCGGCAGATTCTCGACGCAGTCGAGCAGATGACCGCGGCCAACGGATACCCGCCAACGATGCGGGAGTTGGCAAGGGCGATGGCCGTGTCGCTCACCCGGGTCGCGCAGTTGATGGCCGTCTGCGAACAGCAAGGGCTCATCTCGAAGGTTCCGGGTATCTGCCGCAGCTACCGCGTTGTCCGTTGATCGAGGCTTGAACTTTTCACCTTTTCACCCCCGCCCCCCTCCACCCTTCGAGGATCCCATGCCCAAGTTCAAAGTTACGGTCGACATACCTGCCGGCACGGCGAAGCCCGTGGCCGCCGACGTCGTCCAAGTCGATGGCGAGACGTTCTACCGCGATCATGGCCGCTGCCTGCGGCCGGTCGACTCCGACCGCCTGCACAGCGGCGAGAACTTCATCATCTCGCGATGGCATGACCACCAGGCCGACGCATTCGCGGAGGCCGCCGAGGAGCTGGCTCGGCGATCGCAACAGCTCGTGGCCCTGCGGATGCTCTGCCTGACGGGCCAGGAGGTGAACCATGTCTGAAGGCCTCAACTTCACCGATGACGAGATCGAGATCGCGATCGAGCGGCTACGGCACTTCCTCGATGCCGTGCTCGAACCCGGCCAGCTCTACGAACTGCGGCCCGTGCCGTTCGTGCCTGGCGGGTCTATCTGGGCCACGCCCGAGGAGATCGCCGATCACGTGCCGACGTGCATGGGCTGGAATCGACTCCGATCGAATCCGTATTTCAGCCTGAACATCCGCCAGTTCCGCGGCGCGACCAAGGGCGCCGACAGCTCCGCCGGTTCTGTGATCGTGGCCGACTTCGACAACGGCTTCGGCCTGGACGTCGTCAAGCAAAAGCTCAAGGCGGCCGGCCTGCCGGAGCCTACGGCGATCGTCTGCACGAGCCCGGATCACTGGCATTGCTACTGGCGGCTCTCAGAGCGACTGCCTGACCTCTCGACGTTCAAGAGGCTCCAGCGGGGCCTCGCCGAGGCTCTCGGGTCGTGTCCGAACGTGCACAGCTTCCAGCAAGTGATGAGGCTCCCCGGGCCATTCTGCAACGTCAAGCCGGAGCGGCCGGCCATGCCACGGGTGAAGATCGTGGGGTGCGATCCGAACAGGATCCACGACGTCGATCTTTTCCCGATGGCCGCCGAGGATCCTGTCTTCGAGGCGGTGCCGATCGAGCAGCTATCGATCGCCATCGAGAAGAACAGCCTCTCCGACAACGCCCGGCAGCTCGTGCAGCACGGGATCACGTTTCCCGACAAGGGAAGACGGGCCAGCATCTTCGAGGCCGCCCGGGATATGCACGGCCGCGGCTGGACGTTCGCAGACGCTGCCGCGGTACTCGTGGCGGTCGGGCAGAAGCTGAAGCTCGAACCCGACAACCTGGCCGACGTCCCGCGGCAGGTGAAGAACGCTTTCAGCACGCCGGCCTCGCCGGGATACGCCGCCGGCGAGACCGCGAGCATCGACTTCGCCACCAGCGGGCCGACGGCCGTGGCCGATGACGAGTACGACGAGGCTCTCGAATCGATCCCGCTGCCGGAGCCTCCGGCGATGCCGCCACGGCCTTCGCTCGTGCTCTCGCACGGCGTTGTCGGCGACTTCATGCGACGGGTGGAGCTGGAGACCGAGGCTCATCCTGTCGCGTTGGCGGGTAGTCTGCTTGTGGCGATCGGCAACATCATCGGCCGAGGCCCGCACTTCATGGTCGGCCGCACCCGGCATACGGTCAACCTGTATCTGGCCGTTGTCGGAACCACTGGCGCCGGCCGAAAGGGTACGGGCGGAGACATTATCCGCGACTGTGTCCGCCTGGCCGATGAACGCTGGGCCGAGTTTTGCCAATCGCCGAATCTAGTGAGCGGCGAGGGTGTGATCGACGCTCTCCGCGATCGCGTCACGAAGATGCTGCCGGTCAAGGGCGGCGGCCCTGACGAGTTCGAGCAGGTCGTCGTCGAACCCGGCGTTGATGACAAGCGACTGCTCATCACGTGCCCGGAGCTGGTGGCCGCATTCAAGGCCGGCAACCGGGAAAACTCTGTGCTCTCGCAGACACTGCGGGAAGCATGGGACGGGAAAACCCTGCGGACGATGGCGAAGAACTGCGGCAGGACGGCCACCGATCCGCATCTCTCCATCATCGGCCACGCCACTCGCCACGAGCTATTGAAAGTCGTGCGGGAGGCGGACGTCTTCGGCGGGTCTATGAACAGGTTCCTATGGGTGCTTAGCGAACGGGCGCGGCTCTTGCCATTCGGCGGTGATCTCGACGATCTCGGGACTGTCCCGCACCGTATCGCCGACGTCGTGACATATGCCCAAAGTGTTGACCGACTCAGGCGATCGCCGGAGGCGGATCGGCTCTGGGCCAGCGTCTACCCGGAGCTGACGACGGCCGGCGGCTCCGACCTAGTTGCGGCTGTTCTATCCCGCGGTGAGGCGCAGACGCTTCGCCTATCGATGCTCTTGGCACTGGTGGCCGGCAGGAGCACCATCGAAGCCGAAGACCTGGCCGCGGCCCTCGACTTGTGGCGGTACTCCGCGGCATCGGCGAGGGCGATCTTCGCGGGTGTTCACGACCGGCTGTTCAGTCGACTCGTCGAGTTGATCCAGGCGGAGCCCGGCATCAACCGAACCCGCCTTCACAAGAAGGCAGGATGGCGGATCGGGTCGGAGGAACTGGTCTCGGGCCTGGCACGAGTCAGAGCGGCCGGAGCGGCCCGATGCGACACAGTGAAGACGGGAGGAAGGGACGCGGAAGCCTGGTGGCCGACGACTCCGCTCCGAGATTCGATGGAGGAAAGGGGCGATAGGGGCGGAAAGGTCGATCTCGAATCGTCTGCCGAGACTTATCACCCCCAAACGCCCCTAACCTCTCCACCCCCTGCCGCTCCATCGGTCATTTGGGATCCCTCGAACCTCAAGCCCGGAAGGTACACACTATGACACTCGCCGAAGCCATCACGACGATCGCGACTGCCGGATGCCGGATCGTGGCCGACCCCTCGGGCGGCATCTCTCTGGAAGTCCCTCCGGGCTCGACTGTGACCAGCGACGTCTTCGCCGTGCTCTCGGCTCACCGGGAGCAGCTCGCCGCCGTGGCGATGCCTGCGGCCGCGCCTGCCGGCGACCTGCACGAGTATCTCGCCATCAAGGGGATCACCGGCGCCGCCGCCGAGCTGGTGGAGCACGCCGCAGCCACGTTCGAGATCAAGCACCAGGCGATCACGATCGACCGGGATGAGGCGGATGCCGGGCCTGTCTTCTTCGAGGACGGCGTGCCGTTCCTCACGCTCGTCGATACCGAATGGGCCGCGGCAGGCGGCGGCACCAGCATCATCCGCGGCGGTACCCTCGGCCTCGCCATTCCGCAGGTCTGGGCCATCGATAACCCGTTCGAGCGGCACGGGATCGAAGGGATCCTCGAAAGCATCAAGCGGCGGAAGCTGCCACGGCATATTCCGGTCTGGCTCAAAGGCCAGCCCCGGGTGATCGAGATCACGCTCGTCGACTTTGAAAACGCGACCGCCCCCCCAGGCATGAACCTCATGCCGTGGCGATCGAATGGCCCCCAGGAATCAAGATCATGAACCCGATCCGCCTGCCGCGAGTTGCGGCCAAGATGAGCAGGTTTGCCGAAGTCGAGACCGCCAGCCACGGCCGGGCCGTCGAGATCCAGCAGACGAAGACCGCGGTCATGATGACCGCAGCCGACGGGCACCAGCTCTGTCGAATCACGGCTCCGGCGCCGGCCGGCACTGTGCTCGAACCCGAGGCTCCGTTCCTGGTCGATGCTCGTGATCTCAGCAAGGCCGCCGCCGCGGTCGGGTGCAGCCGCACCGAGAAGATCACAGGCGAAGGCGAGCGCCCGCTCGTCGTGTTCCCGATCGTCGTCGATGACAAGCCGAAGGTCGGCATCACTGGCCCGGAGGGATCGCCGCAGCTCGTGTCCGTTCCCTATGGCTCGATGCCGAACTGTACCGGCATCATCGACACGATCCAGGGCGAGGCGGCCTCGGGCATGACGCGGGCCGTGGCTCGTGTCGATCCGCACTACATGCAGTCGCTCGCCGATACCGCGATCGCCATGAACATTCCCGTGATGGAGATCACGTTCGCACCTCGATGGAACTTTCTACTGGCCGAAGGAACGGCACCGGACGGGTGCATGATACAAGTCGCTATCGCCGGCATCGGCGACGTCACGATCGACAACGCCACCACTACGCCGCCTGCGGCTGCGGCAAGTGCCGAGATGACCTTCACGATGCCTGTCGCCAAGGGGCGAAGCAACGCGAAGCGTAAGCCATCCAACGACGTCCTACCCCTGTCGTTCGAGAGCGACATTCCGTTCTAGTGATTCTGTTCAACGTCGAGCACGAGCAACGCCAACGCGCAGCGACGATGACGGCCAGGCCCCGCGGAGTACCAGAATCGCAAGGTACTTTGTGAGGATCCTAACCAAAGTACGACCCGCATGATGCGGCGAGAGTTTTTATTCACAAGGCACCCCTCCGATGAGCCGAAGCAAGAAGCCTCCACCTCCACTCGTCAACCAACGGCAAGCCGTTCGCCACGACCTCCGGCAGGCCGGGAAGAATGCCGTCGCTCGACGGGTCTCCGCTGCCGGCCGGGAGGTCGGCGAGATCCCGCCGATCGTCAACGCCAAACGCCGCGCCGATGCCGAGCACAACTTCCGGCTGTTCGCGGAGACGTACCTGCCGGCAACCTTCTCGATGCCCTGGTCTGCCGATCACCTGCGGGTCATCGCGAAGATCGAGGCCTCGGTTTTGCGCGGTGAGCTGTTCGCCTTCGCCATGCCGCGCGGCTCCGGCAAGTCGAGCATGGTCGAGGCCGCCGCGCTCTGGGCCGCGCTCTACGGTCATCGCGACTTCATCGTCGTGATCGGGGCGGATGAGGGACATGCCCGAAAGATGCTCGACAACATCTGGATCGAGCTGGAAACCTCCGACACGATCCTCGACGACTTCCCCGAGGTCGGGTATCCGATCCGCAAGCTCGAACGTATCCCGCAACGATGCCGCGGCCAGCTCCAGGACGGGATACCGACCCGGATGCTCCACACAGCCGGTGAGATCGTGCTCCCGACCATCGCCGGCAGCAAGGCCTCGGGGGCCGTCCTACGCTCCTGCGGGATCACTGGTGGCCTACGTGGCATGGCCGCCAAGCGTGCCGACGGCACAAGGTTCCGGCCGTCGCTCGTGCTCGTGGATGACCCAGCTACGGATGAGGTCGCCGGATCACCGGCTCAAGTATCGGCGCGGCTCGACGTCATGCGAGGGGCGATCCTCGGCCTCGCCGGCCCCGGCAAGACGATCGCCGGCCTCGCCACGCTGACCGTGATCCGGCCTGGCGACCTGGCCGACCAGCTCCTCGACCGAGATGCTCATCCAGCTTGGCAAGGCGAGCGGGCGGCGCTCGTCTATGAATGGCCGACGAATGAATCGCTCTGGAAGGAATACGTCGAGCTGCGGAAGGAAGGACAACGGACGGGAACCGGCACCGCCGCAGCTCACGCCCACTACGTCGCCAACCGTGAAGCAATGGATGCGGGTTCCCGCGTTGGATGGCCCGAGCGGTTCAACGTCAACGAAGCATCTGCGATCGAGCACGCCTACAACCTGCGGATCGATCGAGGAGAGGCGGCATTCTTCGCCGAGTTTCAGAATCAACCGCTGAAGCCGACGATCGAAGCCACGGGCATCGACAAGGCCGTGCTCCGCGAGCGGGCGATCAACCTGGCTCGTGGCGTGATGCCGACGGGACACTCGACGATCACGGCCTCGATCGACGTCCAGGAGCGGCTCCTCTTCTGGATGGTCACGAGCTGGGCCTCCGGCTTCTCTGGGCACGTGATCGCATACGGAAGCTACCCGGAGCAGCCGCAAGCCATCTTCGCCGCCAACGCCGCGAAGAAGACGCTCAAGATGGCTCATCCTGGCGGCGGGTTCGAGGCTACGCTCCTGGCCGGCCTCACCAAGATCGTCGATCAGCTCCTCGGGCGGGATTGGAAACGGGAAGACGGCACCACCCGCAGGATCGAGCAGCTCGTCGTCGATGCAAACTGGGGCCGGTCAACGCAGGTCGTGCGAGAGTTTTGCCGACGGCACGCCAACTCTTCGACGCTCCTGCCGGCTCACGGCCGAGGCGGCGGCCCGACCACTCGCGGCATCCACGATTGGAAGAAGAAGCCAGGCGAGCGGCTCGGGCCAGGCTGGCGGGTCGGCACCGTAGGCGGCCAGCGGGGGCTCCTGTTCGATGCCGATCACTGGAAGACCTACGCCGCCGGTCGCCTTGCCACGGCCGTCGGCGATCCCGGGAGCCTGACCTTCCACAAGGGCGAGCACGAGATGCTCCTCGATCACCTGACGGCCGAACAGCCGATCACGGTCGAGGCCCGTGGCCGAACAGCGGATCAATGGAAGCTCCTGCCCGGTCGCGACAACCATCTTCTCGACTGCCTGGCGATGGCCTCGGTCGCGGCATCGGTCTCCGGCATCAACGCGGCAGGAGCGGAGACCACTACCCGACAGCGGAAGCGAGTGGAGATCCCGACGGTCAACGGTCGGAAGCGGATCGAGGTGAAGCGATGGCGAGCATGAATAATCCGCGGACGGTAAAGCATCCGCACTCACCGCCGCCGCATCTGTTCAGTGACAGTCGACAGGTTGCCCCGAAATCTCGGGCGTGACGCGCGAAGGAAACGGGAGGAGGTCAGGAGTCCCGCCAAAAAATTATGAATAGAGGCCAGCGATCGTCATCGATTAAGAGTAAACCAACAGCTAGTAGAAGTAGAATAGAACCCAGCGCGAAGCTAACTAACGCCACGACTCGTCCAAATTCACTCCAGCCAGACGTGATTGACTGATCGAAAAGGCCCATACGATATGGCCACCAAGCAAGGTTAGTGCCGAAAGTAAGTAGTTTCCAACCTAATGACCGTGCTTTCGCTTTCTCTTCCTTGGTTAGTTTTCCGAAGACATGACCGCACTGAGGGCATGTGACGGCATTGTCAGCGAGTTGTCGACTACAGCTAGGGCATGGCTTCATGATCGCAACTACCTTTCTGGAAAGCATTGAAACGAGAGCCTAGCCCAGTCGTCGGCACTTTCGCAAGCAGATCGCCCCCGTATGTTGCCCTGGTCGGAGGGCGGTATGTGAACGCGGGGCAAGTTCCATACAGCCCCGTCACACCCCATCCGGCTCCATGTCGCTCCATGCCAGACTCCGGGCATGACCAGCAACGCCACAAAGACCGTGACCCGCCGGATCGCCGCCGAAATGATCGGCATCGCTCCGGCCACTCTTAAGAAGTGGGCCATCGAGGATCGCGGGCCAGCCGTTCACGCCAAGCTCGGCGACCGTCAGCAGTCCCGCACGCTCTACGCCGTGGCCGAGATCCAGAAGTGGCAACGCGATCCCGCAGCCTACGAACGTCGTCACCAAGGCCCTCGCCATGACCGTCGCAACAATGCAGCCAAGTAAGCCCTCCGCGGCAGCATCGCCACGGCTCACCGTCGCGGGCCTGGTCGAGCGGCATCGCCGCACCTGGCTCGCCGATGCGGCGGCCTACGTGCGGGTGCTCGATTGGCAGGGCCTCGCCGGCCGGCGTCTCGTGCTCCTGGACGTCACAGACGTTCCCGATATGCCACGGCCGCGGAGCCTCGCCTTCACCTCGCCCGGCGGCCTGTTCGAGCTGGTGCAACCGCTCATCCCGGCCAGCGGCCTCCGGCCCGGCCCGGTCGTGTTCATCAACCTCGAAGCCGCGGTCGACTACGCCGTCGGCGCCGCCCTCGACAGGCTCACCGAAGCCGATGCCGTTTGGCTCGTGCGGATCGTCACCAACGCCATCGGTATCCACGAGTATGCCCATGCAGTCGACTTCGAGGCCCGTGGCACACAGCTACCCGCCGGGACAACGCTGGGCACGATCTTCACCGCCAGGCCAACCAAGCGACAGGGATACCCGTCGCACGGGGCCGGATGGCTCCGGGCCTACGCTCACCTCATCCGCCGGTCGATGGCAACGCCGTCGCACCAGGAGCACTACCTCGAAAGCTTTCAGTCTGAAGTTGAGCAGCAGGGCCTCGGCCCGGCCGACGACTTCCTTGACGCTCTCGACGCGGAAGTCGATCGCCTCGGCATCGACCTGCCGCTCGTGGAGGCCATCCGATCACCGGCACCTGCCGGATTCAGTGTGTTGTTCAATGAACGGGACGCGGCCCGATCCGCGAGTGAGGAAGCCTAGATCATGCCAGGACTACTTGACGCCCTCCGGGGCAGAATGAAACAGCGGGAGCTGAATGCCATCGACACGATCGCAGCCGCGGCGAGGGCCGCGGCCCGTGGCGAGCACTATGACGTCGGGGCGATCGAGACGTCGCTCGTCGAGGCCCGGCTCTCGATGGCCGACTTCGAGGCCGCCGTCGAGACCGCCACCAGGCGGAGCAAGTGGCTCCGCGACTTCGAGAAGCTGGCAACCACCACCAATAAGGTCACGAAGGGGGAGGCCGCGATCACCATCGAGCGGGATAAGTTCGAGGCCGCGCGCCGGGCCTTCGCCGAGAAGGTCGAGGCTCTCGATGCCGATCTCGCAACCGCCCGCACGGCCAGGGACGCAGGCCAGGCGGCCAAGGGCAATCTCCTCGACCCGCGGCACGTGCCCGGCACGATCGGCGAGAAGTATCGGCAGGCCGTTGCCGATGCCGAGGCCGCCGACAGCGTTGTCGCCGGCATCAAGCGACAGCTCCGGGAGATCACCGACCGGATCAAGCTGGAAGAAAGCTGGATCGTGCAGCTCACCGGCGACAAGCCCAAGGAACTGCGGCCGTTCTCGCCGCTGCTCCGGTCGGCCGATCCCGACACGTTTGAAATGACCGACCATCGCAACGCTCTGGCCCGTGCTCAGCGGAAGAAGGCGGAAGCCGATGCTCAGCTCGTCGAGGCCGATCGGGCCTCGGCGATGGCGAAGAAGGCAGTCGAAGCCCTCATCCCCGACGTTCTCAAGGCATAGCTATGGAAGCACCCCGAGAGGTTCCTCCTCCCTCTCGCGGCGCGCCGCAGCCCGGCCGGAGGTTCGAGGCTTTGACTCCGGCCGGGTTCGCGTGCGACTGACTCACTTCACCACCAGGAACGATGACCATGACCATGACGACCGCCTTCGCCATCCAAACCGTTCACGACGCTCTGGCTCTCCGATGCCTGGAAGACGGCACCGGCTTTATCCGAACCGCCGATCCTCGGGCCTACATGGATCCCGATCGCCTGCGGCTGGCCGAGGAGATCGCCAAGCGACTCCCGGCCGGCACGACCTCGGCCGACGCCCCGGCCATCGCCCTGGAGCTGGAGCCCGTGATCCGGGCTCTCGTCAGAAAATGAACACGACGGCAATGGCCGCCGCAGCCACTCGACCCGAGAGACGGGACAACGGATTCCTGTTCCCGCACGAATGGGACGTCCCGACGATCGAAGGCCGCAACGATGCCGGCTCTACGTTCGTTGACCTCCGGCACCTCGACGCCCCGAGGAAGCTCCGGCCCGCGGCCATCCTCGCCGACGGCCGGGTGCTCCTGCCTGCACTGCTCTGGTTCAAGACCGAACAGGACGCGCATGAAGCCGTCGGGCGGTATCAAAGACCGATGGCCGAGGAGCGGTGCCGCGGCACGCTCTTGGTGGAGGTCGGCCTCCTGCGGGTTCGCCTGGAGCCCGACAGCGACCCCGACCGCCTGGTCGTCGAGTTGGCCGAGATCGTCGAGGCCACGGCCTCAGGCCGCGTGCAGGCGGCCTACGTGGCAACGGAAGACGATGGCCCGGACGGATCACCGTCGCCATCAATGAACAGCCACTCGCCACGTTGAAAGCGCCTTGTCATCTCCGCGACCTTCTCGTGCGAACCCGGCTTCGCCGCCGTCGATGGTGCCGAGGCCATTGCCGCGGACACGGCATCGCGGATGCTCGTGATCTCGATGGCGGAGTTGTTCAAGGCATCGAACAACAACGTCCGATCCCCTCGGGCCGCCCTGGCGGCATAAGTCTCACCGAGGAGCGACTGACCTCCGGCCCGGTACGGCTCGGCATACAGCCGAACCAGTGTGCAGAGCTGGGCATGAACCCGGGAGACCCGAGTCAACCACTTCCGCAGGTCGGGAGCCAGGTCGGCCTTGAACCTTGATCGCCGGTTCTGCTTCGCCTCCGACGGCATGGAGAAGTCTTCACCGTCGTCGTCGATCATCTCGTGAGTTGTTTCCATGCCCGCAGTGTCGGGCATGCGTCAAGCATCCGACCCCGGGTGAGACCGGCAGGATCGACATCGGCACGAGCGGCGGGTGATCCTGCCGCACCGTTGGCGATGCCGCTCGACAGGGCGGCATCGCAAGCGGTAGCCTACCCCCATCCCGTGGAGGAACTGGTATGCGATATGCGATTCTGGCGATTGCCGTGTGCTTTGCGGGCAGCGGCGTAGCTCTGGCTCAAGCTCTTGATGCGGAAGTCGGGCGGCTACTGAAGGAAGCGAAATATGCTGAAGCCGAGCCGCTGGCGAAGCAGTCGCTCGCAAGGTCGCTCAAGAAAAACGGCCCAGACCATGTAGACACAGCCACGAGCTTGAACAACCTTGCCTCGCTCTACGAGAGCCAAGGCAAGTACGACCTAGCCGAGCCTCTCTATGAGCGGGCCTTGGCAGCCCGTGAGAAAGCCCTCGGCGCAGGCCATCCAAGCACGGCCAACAGCTTGAACAACCTTGCCTCGCTCTATACAACCCAAGGCAAGTACGACCTAGCCGAGCCTCTCTACAAGCGAGCCTTGGCAATTCGTGAGAAAGCCCTTGGCCGAGACCATCCAGACACAGCCACGAGCTTGAACAACCTTGCCTCGCTCTACGAGAGCCAAGGCAAGTACGACCTAGCCGAGCCTCTCTATGAGCGGGCCTTGGCAGCCCGTGAGAAAGCCCTCGGCGCAGGCCATCC
>JBIIFB010000070.1:0-17204 GCA_044237545.1 Pirellulales bacterium | reverse complement strand
CCGCTGATCGGCAGTTCGTCCAGCCCTCGACAGCATGTCCTTGCGCTCGCCGAATTGCAGTGCTGGCGAGGCGGCCGGAATCTGGCCGCCGGAAAGCCCGTTGCCATGAGCCATGTCGCCGCAGGAGAGGGGTGGTCGGCAGCCGCCCTGACCGACGGGTTCTCGAGCCGGCACGAACTGCTCGACTGGAAGGTCTGGCTCGAGGGCATCGCGAGACGGGCAGAACTCGAGGAGGACTTGGCGGCGATCGACATCGGGCTCGCCCGAAAGCGGGAGGACCGGCTGCGGCAGATGCTGGCCGTGGCAATCGGGACGCTGGTCGTCGTTCTGTTTGGCGGCGTGAGCGCGGCCCTGTGGCTGCGGGCGGCGGCGGCCAGGAAGCTCGCCGCCCTGCAGCGGCAACTCGCCCGCGACCTACACGACGAGGTCGGGGCGAGTCTCAGCGAACTGGCCATCCAGAGCGATCTCGCCCGCCGGCAGTACGAGGGGAAAAGGGATCCCGGCCCGCGGCTGGCCGAAATCGCAGCCACCGCCCGCGACACCCTTGATCACATGCGCGACGTGATCTGGCTGCTCGCGCCCAAGGCAGGCACGTGGCAGGACCTCTCGCACCGGCTCGAGTCGGTGGCGAACCGGCTGCTCGACGGCATCGACCACGACGTGCGGGCGATCGGCGAACCGCCCGCCGGCCGGCCGGCACCGCAATGGGCCCGAGAAAGTGTTCTGTTCCTTAAGGAAGTTATCACCAACGCGCGGCGGCACGCCGAGGCGGATCACGTCACCGTCGCCATCGACTGGACGGACGGACTCGTCCTGACGGTGGCCGATGATGGCCACGGCTTCAATTCCGAAACGGTCACCGGCGGCCACGGCCTGGAAAACCTCCGCGAGCGGGCGGCAGCGATGCAGGCGCACCTTGAAATCGATAGCCAGCCAAACCAGGGCACGACCGTGCGGCTCGAGGCGTTGAACGCACGACGCACTTCCACCCGGTAAGAAAGCGACCATGGACACGATCTGGATTATTGAAGATCACCGCCGGCTGCGGGAGACCGTGGCGGAGGCGGTCAGGCTGGCCGGCGGCCATGAGGTCGTGCCGTTCGCGTCGTGCGAGAAGGCGCTGGCGGCCCTCGATGAGCACGCACCCAAACCCGACGTGATCCTTCTCGATCTCGGCCTGCACGGGATGTCGGGCCTGGAGGGTCTGCGCCGGTTCAAGGAGCGGATTCCCGAGGTCGAGATCGTCGTCTTCACGGTCTTCGACGACCGCGAACGTGTCTTCGAGGCGATCTGCAACGGTGCCTCGGGATATCTCGTCAAGTCGGAACCGCTGGAACGGATCGTCGCGGCGGTAGAGGAGGTGCGGCGAGGTGGGTCGCCGATGTCGCCCGAGATCGCCCGCTGCGTGATCGAACGGGTCAGCCGTGTCGGCGCGGGGCCTGTTCCAGGCGGCGGCCCGCTTGTGGCCGAGAGCCTGTCGGAGCGGGAGCGGGAGGTGCTGCGGCTGCTCGCAGACGGGCTGGTGAAGAAAGAGGTCGCCGCCCAGATGGCGATCAGCCTCCACACCGTGGATAACTATGTGCGGCGTATCTATGCGAAGCTCCACGTCAACACGCTCGGCGGTGCCGTGGCCCGGGCGATCCGCGATGGAATCGTGTGACCGCGCCGGTTCACTGCCACCAAGGAAGCAGGACGGGATCTCGGCGAGGCCAAATCGAACGAACGCCACAGCGCGTAAAAGTATTGAGACAAATCGTTCCTGTCCCGATTTATACTGGCAGGCATTCCTCTGGAGACCAGTCCGATGCCCACGCCCACACGTTCCCTGCTTTCCATCGGTAGCACCGCCTCGCGGCGCGGGTTCCTCGGCACCACCGGCCGGGTCGCCGCGGCCACGTCGCTCGCCGCCTTCGCCAGCACGACGCCCGCCGTCCATGCGGCCGGGAGCGACGAAATACGGGTTGCCCTGATCGGCTGCGGAGGGCGGGGTGGCGGTGCGGCCGCCGACGCGCTCTCCGTGCCGGCCGGGAACGTCAAACTCGTGGCGATGGCCGACCTCTTTCTGGACTCGATCAACTCCCGCCGCCGGGGCCTCGGCGAGCAGTTCAAGGAGCATGTCGACGTGCCAGAGGAGCGATGTTTCGTGGGCGTCAATGGCTACAAGCAGGCCATCGACTGCCTCAGGCCCGGCGACATCGCGATCTTCGCCACGCCGGTCGGCTTCCGCGCGGCGCATTTCGCCTATGCCATTGAGAGGGGTGTCCATGCGTTTCTCGAAAAGCCGATCTCGATTGACGGCCCGAGCACGAAGCGGATCATCGAACTGGCCGCCAAGGCCGACGCGAAGAACCTCAAGGTCGGAGTCGGGCTCATGTGCCGACACAGCGAGGCCCGCAAAGAACTCTTCGACCGGCTGCAAAACGGCGAGGCGGGCGAACTCATCGCTTTCCACGGCTACCGCGAGCACGGGCCGGTGCAGCCGATGGATCTCTATCCCGGCCCGCCGGAGAACATGACCGAGCTCTCCTGGCAGGCCAAGCGGTTTCACAGCTTCCTCTGGGCCAGCGGTGGCGTGTTCAGCGATTTCTACGTGCACCACGTCGACGAGGTCTGCTGGATGAAGAACGCCTGGCCGGTGAAGGTCGAGGCGACCGGCGGCCGGCATTTCCGCGGCAAGCTCGACGACCAGAATTTCGACAGCTACGGCGTCGAATGGACCTTCGCCGACGGCACGAAGTTCTTCTATTCTGGCCGCACCATGAAGGACTGCGAGCAGAAGTTTGGCGTCTTTGGTCAGGGTTCGAAGGGAGCGTTTGCCATCTCCGCCAGCGGCCACGCACCCGCCAAGTCGACGATCTACAAGAGCCAGCAGATGTCGAAGGACAACATCCTCTGGACCGCGTCGCAGCCTGAGAAAAACCCGTACCGCGTGGAATGGGAAGACCTCGTGACGGCGATCCGCTCGGGCACGAGCTACAACGAGGCGGTCCGTGGCGCCGAGGCGAGCCTCGTCACCGCGATGGGACGTTTCGCGGCCCACACCGGCCGGACGGTGACCTACGACGAGATGCTCAACAGCCCCGACGACCTCACCGCCGGCATCGCCGAGTTGACCGACGACTCTCCCGCGCCGCTGCAGCGGAACGCCGACGGCCTCTACCCGGTGCCGATGCCGGGGCGGCATAAGTTCGAGTTCCGCGGGTAATGTCGCGGATCCGTTTCATCTGATCGTCCATGAGTTGTTCCATGCAAGTCCGACGCGCAAGCGAGGGAATCCGCTAGGTCGTGGAACCCTCAGAGCCCGCCAGATTTGGCGAGGTCGTGAAAGTAGTGCCCGACCTTCTTCTGGTTCTTGAGGAGCCAGTCGATAGAGGGCTCGTTTCGCATCGCCTTGCCGATTGCCTTGAGCGTGGCCTCGCGGTGCGTGGCAAAAAGCACATCGTGGTCGATCTTGACCTTCGCATCGGCCACCGACGGATCGAGCCACACCGCCACGATGATGCCGATGTCGTTCACCTTCGACTTCGGTAGAAACCCCTCGCGGACGCTGTCGAGCACGGCGTTGGCAATCGCCGCCTGCACGGTGCCCATGAGGATGTTGGTGTAGCGGGCGTTGGGGGCGGTGTACTTGCTCACCATCAGCGTGGCCGGTCGCACCTGGACGTCACTGTTGAGAATCGCCCAGACCCGCGTGTGCCCCTTCACCTGATCGCCGATGAGGTTGGCGATCGCGTAGCCGACGGGCCCGTCGAGTTCGCCGATGACCACCTCCGGTTCTGCGGCGCTCCAGGCGTCATCGGCCTCCACGAGTGCCTCGCCGGTTCGCATGATGATTTTCTTGCCTGCCATGGAAATCTCCTCCTGCTGCCAGTGGTCTGCCGGATCTCAAGAGCCCCGTTATTCACCACCGGGAGCCGGCGCGTCAATTGGCGGCAGCCGGGCCACGATTCGGAGCGGTCCGCCGCTGCCCCCACCGATCTTCATCGGCAGGGCGATGACGAACGCCCCCTCCTCGGGCAGGCCGTCGAGCGCAGCCACGTTTTCGAAGATTGGCACGTTGCCGCCGCACAGCACGACATGTGATCCAAAATGGGAGCTCGGACCATGATCGATGCTGGCCGTGTCGATGCCGATGGCCCGAATCCGCCGGTGTTCTACGAGCCACTGGGCCGCCAGTGGCGAGAGCCCCGGAAACCGCAGCTTCGCCACCGCCCCGGGGCCGATCTCGTCCGTCCCGAGATAGGCAGCCCGATCCGACCACCGTGCCGCCCATCCCGTGCGGAGCAGCACGATCACGTCCACCAGTTGTCGCCCGTGCCGTGCCTCCCACGCCACGAGTTCGTCGGCCGTGATTTCATGGACGTCGTCAGCCGCACACTCCTTGGTGATGTCGACGACGACCGCCTCGCCGAGCAGGTGCTCCAGCGGGATCAGATCAGCGGTCTGGCCGGTGGCGGAGAAGTGCCGCGGCGCGTCGAGATGGGTGCCGCCGTGTTCGGCTGAGGCAAACCGATTGGCCGCATAGTAATAGCCCTTCGGCGTAGGACCGTTGCTGCCCCGCTCGAAACGAAAGCCCTTCTCAGTGGGCCAATAGATCGTCGTGTCGTCGAACGAATGCGTGAGATCGACCCAGCGGCCGCGAACCAGCGGCCCGGTATCGCGAGCTGGCATGACTGGCGGCTGCTCCGCCGTGACTGCCCCACAGGCCAAAAGGATCGCAAGCACACCGACTGAAAATCGTTTCACGGCCTTATCCTAGGGGCTCCACGCGACACAGCGAATGCATCCGATATTCACGTCCGGTCCGCTGCTCAATGCAGCGGTAGCGGCTCCGCAGCTTCGGCCCCAGGCGAAACACCCTGCCCCCATCGGTGCGGAAGGTCGTCCCCGTCGGCAACGATTCCACGAACACAAGCCCGGGATCGACCACGTCGTAGCGGGCCAGCGCCAGCATCAGTCCCCGGTCGCTGCAGGTCGCCGCGGCGAGCTTTCCGAGTGACCGCTCGAGCGCCAGGCCGACGTCCTCCGGGAGCATGCGGCCCACCACCACCGGCAGCAGAATCCTCTCAAACTCCGCCTTCCACTCCGGTCCATGCGGCCGCACGCGACGGATTCTGGCGCGGTGGCGTTCCCAGGTGGCGGCGTGGGCAATCTCGTGGAGCAGCGTGGTGAGGAAGGCATAGGGATTGAGGTCGTCGTTCACGGAGACGCGATGCCGCCGCCTGACGCCGGTGGGGCTGCGATGATCGCCAAGCTTGGTGCGGCGCGGCCGGCTGAGCCGCACGTCGACGGGATGTGCCGACAGGAGTTCCGTGACATAGGCATGGGTGTTGCCGGGCAACCGGGGCCAGAGTGCGGCAGGCAGACGCGACCGGCTCATCATGGACTGTCTCCGCAGGAAATCGCCACTGCCCGAGACGCTAGCGAATACGGGCGGTTTTACACAACCCGGCGGTCCAGCGTAGCCTGATAGCCCCGCCCGAGCGTGTGGAGCAGGCAAGACCGGAAGGATGGCATGCGGAATGAAGCGGTTCGATGTCATCGTGATCGGTACGGGTGGCATGGGTGCCTCAGCGGCCATGCACCTGGCCGCCCGCGGCGTGCGGGTCTGCGGACTCGACCGGTTCCCGCCGGGCCACGATCGGGGCAGTTCGCACGGCCAGACCCGTCTCATCCGCATGGCCTATTACGAGCATCCGGATTACGTCCCCCTGCTCACACGCTCCTACGAACTCTGGCACGATCTCGAGACCATCGTCGGCAGGACACTGCTGGTGGAATCGGGCCTGCTCCTGTCCGGACCGCCTGACGGCGCCGTTGTAGCGGGAACGCTCAGATCGGCTGCCATCCACTCGCTGCCTGTTGAGCCGATGACTGGTCGCGACGCCGGTGACCGCTGGCCAAGCCTGCGGATTCCGGAGGAGTGGACGGCAGTCTACGAGGCTCGCGGCGGCTATCTTCTGGTGGAGGATTGCGTGGCTGCGCATGCGGCGGCCGCCGTCCGACTGGGAGCCCACCTCGATCATGGCTGCACGGTTCACGGCTGGCGAACCGTCGGGCACGGCGACCACGATCGGCATGTCATCGTCGACACCGACATCGGCAGTTACGCAGCCGACAGACTCGTGGTCACAGCCGGCGCCTGGGCGGGCGACCTGCTCCAGCTGCCCTCGCTGCCGATGAAGGTGCTGCGAAAGTCGCTCTTCTGGTATCGGCCCGAGGCGACACGTGCCGCCGCGCATGCCGCGGGCACGCTGCCCTGCTTCGCTTTCGACGGGCCCACCGGCTTTTTCTACGGCTTTCCGGCGATCGATGAACGGGGGGTGAAGATCGCCGAGCATACCGGCGGGACTCCCGTCACCGATCCACTGTCCCTCGATCGGGGCATCGATGCCCGCGAGCAGGCGCGGGTCGAGGCGGTGCTGGCGGCCCACCTGCCAAACCTGCGCGGACGGCCGAACCCGCGAGAACGGCCGACAGCGCACTCAGCCTGCCTCTACACCATGTCGCCCGATGGTCATTTCGTCGTCGGCGTTCATCCGCGGCACCCCAACGTGACGATCGCTGCCGGCTTCTCCGGCCATGGATTCAAGTTCGCCAGCGTGATCGGCGAAGTGCTCGCCGACCTCGCCCTCCAGGGAAAAACCGGGCATCCGATCGGGTTTCTCTCGCCCCAGCGATTCGCGTCGGCATGACCCGTCGCCGCCAGTTGACCCCCAACAGACGGGCCCGCGCCCCGCCGGTCGAGGGATTCCGCACGGCATCAACTACGGGATTTTCACCCGCTTTTTTCGACCTCCGCGCAGCGATGCCGATAGACTAGGGTGTGGGGAATCGCACGTGATTGAAAAGAAACGCCTGACACATTGGATCGGTGGCATGTCCGCGCTAGAGTTGAACCGAGTTGTCGGTCTTGTGGCCCGCCCTGTGGCTTTATGGTGTCTGCTCGCGGGTGCGGGGATGCCCAGGGGGTTGGCGGGGGAGTGGCCGCAGATTCTCGGGCCGGATCGTAATGGCATTGCGGCGGGCGACGAGGTTCTTGCCGATGTCTGGCCCACTGAAGGCCCCTACACGCTCTGGCAGCGTGACGTCGGCAGCGGCTATGCCGGTGTTGCCGTGGCCGACAAACGTGCGGTGCTCTTCCACCGCCTGGGAGACATGGAAGTCACCGAGGGGCTCGACGCGGCCACCGGAAAAACGCTCTGGACCGACGAGCACGCGACGCGGTTCACGCCGCAGGTGGGCGGTGGCGACGGTCCGCTCTGCGTGCCTGTGATCAGTGGCGGCCGCGTGATCACGTTTGGTGCCGAGGGAGTGCTCACCTGCCTGGACTCCGCCACGGGGAAGCGACTCTGGCAGCGTGACACGCATGCCGACTTCGGTGCCCAGCAGGGCTATTTCGGGGCGGGCAGTTCGCCGATCGTCGTTGGCAAACTGGTGATCGTGAATGTCGGAGGCAGCCCGAAGGAGGCCGGGATCGTCGCCTTTTCGCTCGCGACCGGAGAGACCGTCTGGACGAAAACAGGGGAACGGGCGAGCTACTCCTCACCCGTTGTCGTCACGATCGCCGATGGCCTCCACCTGCTCGTCGTGACCCGCTACCGGACCATTCTTCTCGATCCGCTGACCGGCGCGATCCGCTGGCAATTCTCGTTCGGCGCCCGCGGCCCCACCGTCAATGCGGCCACGCCGCTCGTGCTCGCCGATGATCACGGCAAGCCACACCTTCTGGTCACATCGTCCTATGGCGTTGGCACCATCTATGGATCCTTCGACAAGATCGGCATGACGAAAGTCTGGGGCAACGCGGAGTCGCTAGCCACTCAATACTGCACGCCCATCGCCCGCGGCGGACTGCTGTTCGCGATCGACGGCCGCGACGATCTCCCGCCCGCCGACTTCAAGTGCATCCAGCAGGCGACCGGGAAGGTGCTCTGGACCGAGCCCAATTTCGGGTATGGCACCCTGATCTTTGCCGACGGCAAGATCATCGCCACGAAGGTCGACGGCGAACTGGTGCTGATCCGGCCTGACACGACACGCCTGGAGGTGCTCGCCCGGGCCCGCCCGTTCCAGGGCACGATCCGCGCCCTGCCGGCTCTGGCGGCTGGCAAGCTCTACCTGCGGGACGAACACACGCTCAAGTGCCTGAGCGTGAAGCCCCGCGTGCGTTAGGGACACCGGCCACGGGCTTCCCCTTCCATGCTTCTCGGAGCAGGATGCCGCAGGCCACAGACACGTTGAGGCTCTCGATCACGCCGGTGCCGGGGATCTGCAGCGACAGGTCGGCAAGCGCCGCGATAGGCCGCGAGATCCCATCACCCTCGCTGCCAAGTATCAGCACCACTTTGCCCTCGAGATCGGCGGCCGAAACGGCGCTGCCTCGGTGGCTCGACGTTGCCACCACGCGGAAGCCACGTTCCTTGAGCTGCAGGAGGTCCCTCGCCGGGTCTGCGAGGTCACAGACGGGCACATACTCGGCCGCCCCTTCCGCCACCCGGACTGCGGCCGGCGAAAGCGGCGGCAGGTCGCCGTCGGCCCCGAGCACGGCGGCCGTGCCGAAATGCGCCGCGGTTCTCAGGATGGCCCCAAGGTTATGGGGGTTCTGCACGCCGTCGAGATAGAGGAGCGGCCCCTTGAGCCGCCGCTCGTCGATCGCCTGCAGAAGTTCCGGCAGGCTCAAGCGCGAATAGGCACGCGCGAGAATCACGATCCCCTCGTGGTGCGTCGAACCGCTGATCCGGGCCAGGTTTTCCGCCGCAACGACCTGAAAGCCCCGGCGGGCCCTCGCGCAATGCTCGAGAAGTGCGGCAAAGTGCCGGCGGCGTTCCTCGGCGACGTAGACACGGATGATGTCCTGGGGCCGGCGGGCGAAGACCGCCTCACAGGCACGAACCCCGTGGTATTTCTCCTCAGCCTTCCCCTGATGGCGGGCGGGCGGCCGCACCGCAGGCTGGCCGGCTGGAGGTGCCGCCGGGGCAAGCGATGGCTCACGACCGGGAGGTTTGCGGGGGGTGCCCAGCGGGTGTTTGCGGCCCGACGACGGGCCACGCGACGACTGACGAGAACGCTTCATAAAGTGCGGCGGGGCTTCAGGCCCGACCTCCCGTTTCCCGTTTCCGCGACAGCATGAATTCATTGCCTTCCGGGTCCACGCACATCGCCAGATGCGGAGGCTCGCCGTTCTCCGGCTCCGGTTCGCGAACCAGTTGGCCACCGGCCGCCACCACCTCCCGGCCACCGACGACCACATCTGGCACCTGAAAGCTGAGGCCGGTCCAGGTGCGTTTTCCTTCGCCTCCGGAATGGATGCCGATGATCGAGCCGAGAATTTCGACCTCGGCGATCACGCTGTTTTGGCGGACAACGTGACCACCACAGACCGTGCAGTAAAACCGCACCGCCCGGTCCATGTCGGCTGCCCAGATCACGTACTTCACGCGTTCGACGATCATGATGTCTCCATGGTTTTCACCGCCACCGGAGGCGGATGCCCCCCTTTCTATCGGGAGGACGGGTATCGGGAAGAAAATCAGCGATTGACCACATGCTGGGGCTGGCCTGCCGCGAAGGCCCTGAGGTTGGCGGCAGTCACCTCGATCAGCCGCCTGCGGGCATTCCGTGTCGCCCAGGCGATATGCGGCGTGATGATGCAGTTCCGCACCGTCAGCAGCGGGTTCGACGCCGGTGGCGGCTCTACCGAGAGCACGTCCAGACCAGCGCCGGCGATGCGGCCCTGATCGAGCGCCGCCGCCAGATCGGCTTCATTGATGAGATCGCCGCGGGCTGTGTTGATCACGCATGCCGAAGGCTTCATGAGGCTGATCGTCCGGGCGTTGATCAGTTCCCGCGTCTCGGGCGTGAGAGGGCAGTGCAGGCTCACGACGTCGCTCTCGCGGAGCAGCGTTTCCAGATCGACCATCGTCACGCCGTCGTGCTGCGCATCGCCCGCGGGGGTTCGCCGGTGGGCGAGCACCTTCATCCCGAACGCCCGCCCCACCAAGGCAACAGACCGGCCAATCCGGCCGTAGCCCACGAGCCCAAGGGTCAGCCCGGCAAGCTCAACCAGTTCGCCATCCCAGTAGCAAAAGTCCTCGCATGCCGACCAGCGGCCCGCCCGGACTGTCTCCGCATGGTGACCGGTGTGGTTGGTGAGTTCAAGCAGCAGGGCAAACACCGCCTGCGTGACATTCGGAGTGCTGTATTCAGGCACGTTGCAGACCGGGATGCCGCAGTCCCGCGCCGCCTTGACGTCCACCACGTTGTAGCCCGTGGCCAGCACGCCGATATATTTCAATCGCGGCAGCGACCGGATCACCTCGCCGGACAGCACCGTCTTGTTGGTGAGCAGGACATCCGCATCACGGGCCCGAGCGACGATGTCTTCAGGGGCTGTCCGGGCATGCACGGTACAGGGGCCGAGAGCCTCGATCTCCGACCAGCTGAGATCGCCCGGGTTGGCCGTCTGACCGTCCAGAATCACGCAGGCGAGCGGCAACGGTTGTGTCATGTCCGCAAGGATAGCAGGAGCGGCGTGCCCATGCGCGGCCCCCGCCGCAGACACCTGGAAGTGTCGTTTTTCACCGAGCGGAGTCAGCTCCCCTCTCACGTGGCCGCGAGTTTGTAACGTGCGGAATCGACTCCCCTCTCCCGTGGCCGCGAGCTTGTAACTTGCGGATTCGACTCCCCTTTCCCGTGGCCGCGAGTTTGTAACTTGCGGAATCGACTCCCCTTTCCCGTGGCCGCGAGTTTGTAACTTGCGGAATCGACGTGGCGGCAACCGAAGCCTTCACCCCGCCCCACCACCGCCATCTGCCTTCTGGATCTCCACACGCCACCAGCCACAACGCTCACAGGCCGGCAGCACCCGTGGTCTCCCGCTGCCGCTGTTCCTTCTTCGCCGGAAACTCCATCACCACCAGCGCCTTGGCATCGGGATCGTAGGCATATTCCTGGTAATACGGCAGCATCGGCAGCATGATGCCATCCGGCTTACCCTTCTCGATGATCCGCTCCATGAATTCGGTGTAGTTCGCTGGTTTGCGGTCATTCTCCGCCTGGAAGAACGACATCTTCTGCTCGACGGCCATGATTGAGAGTTTGCCCACGCTGGTTCGGTAGGCATCGGCGGCCACTTCCAACCCCTCGCTCTGAATCGACATCTCAGCCCGCACGCCCCCCTGCTTGATCGCCTCCGACATCTCGAGCACGTTTTGCGTGGTCTTTCTGAGGGTCTGGCGGGTCTGGATCGGCTCCGCCTTCTTCGTGTCGGACGAGCCGCTACATCCGATCAACACCAACACGCCGGCAATGAGGCCCGGCATCAGCATTCCTACGTTCTTCATCGCTTCATACCCTTCGCTGTTTTTGACTCACTCGACGATCACGGGGAGCCCATCCGCGTCAGTCGCGATACTCATACTTGAATTTTCCAGGCATCGGCACCGGATACCGCCCCTCGCTGTCAGCCGTCAACGGTGCCGGCGAGGAGTCGGTCAGGCTGTCGACGCCGGCCGTCAGGTCGTCGGAGCAGTTGAGCATCTCGTCGTAGGTGACCGGCTTGCCGGTGTGCGCCGCAAACCGGCCCATCGCCGTCACCAGGCTCGCCTCCGCTCCTCTCACCGCCTCGTTGTAAGGTTCGTCGGCGATGATCGCGGCCACCAGGTGCTCCCACTCCCGACGGTATGGATTTGGCTCGGGTTGCTCGGCGGCCCAGGCCACGTTGTCCTTGTCAACCCGCTGGTTCTTGTAGATCGCGCACCGGGCCGGCGAGTGCCCCTTCGTGGAAATGGCGAAAGCCCCCTTCGAGCCCTGCCCCCACAGCCCAAACTTGCTGTCGCAGTCTTTCATCACCTGGCAGGAGTAGAAGAATTTCGCACCGTCTTCGAAGGTGTATTCGATCCCGTAGTTGTCCAGGTTTTGGTCATCGATCTTGCCCCGAAACTGCCGGGCGCCGATCGCCACGGCCTGGACCGGCCATGCCCCCTTCATCCAACAGACCTCATCGATGTGGTGCACGCAGTAGTCGCTGAAAATACCCCCCGACGCCCAGAGGAAATTGTGGAATCGCTTGATCTGCCAGAGCAGTTCGCTCATGCCCTGCGGACCGGGCGCAAGATCGAGGTTGTGGGGTGGGTTGTGCTCACGGTAGCCATGAAACGAGATCAGTTCCCCTGCCTCACCGTTTTTGAGTCGATCCAAGAGTTCACGGCGGCGGTCGCAGTGGCGGCACATCAGCCCGACACCGACCTTGAGGTTTTTCTCGTTGGCCTTGGCGGCAAGCGCGATGACCCGCTTCGTGGTCGGGCCATCCACCGACACCGGCTTTTCCATGAAGCTGTGCACACCCTTTTCGATCGCGTATTCGAAGTGCGGCGCACGAAACGCGGGGGGGGTGGCGAAGAGGGCGATGTCGCCGGGCCGCAGGCAGTCGATCGCCTGCTTGTAGCCGCTCATGCCGATGAAGATCCTGTCTTCGGGCACATCGACCCGCTCCTTGAACTGCTCGCCCAGCGACCGCTTCACAATGTCGGCCCGGTCGCGGAACACGTCCGCCATCGCCACCACCTTGATCGGAGCTCCGGGCACGGAGAGCGCGTCGACCGCAGCGCCGCCACCGCGGCCCCCGCAGCCGATCAGCGCCACCCGGATTTCCTCAGTGCCTGCAGCATGGACATGGGGAATGACCCGGCCGGAGAGGAGCGTGCCCGAAAGGCCTGCCGCGGCAGCGGTCTGCGCGGCGGTCGCCAGGAACGTACGCCGTGTGGCCGGTCCGCCAAAGACACGACGCGTGTCGGGTATGCGGCCGAACCGACTCGGCTGCTGGACAACCGACTGCTGGAGGACTGGCTGTAGGAGGGTTGGCTGCTGCAGAACAGTGCTTCGATCAGCGCGGGGCATGCGGGTATCCTCTATTCACTTCAGAGTGATCGGGTCGTGCTCGGGTCGTGGTCGTGTCTTGGTCGTGCGGCCGCTACAGATCGACACGCGCCCTCCACTCAATTCTGCCCCACCCGCCCCCCGGGTGTCAAAGCCGCCAACGCACGTTGCTGCTGTGTTGGTCCGGGCGAACCTCGCCACCCGGCAATGCCTATGGCCGACCGCTCAATACCTTCTGCAGCGGCGCCCTGGCCGGGTCGGATTCGATCTTCTTGATGAGCGCCAGTCCAGTCACCAGGATCTCCCGTTGACTCTGCTGAAGGGGCGACAACTGCTTACCGGTTCCGGCGGCGGCAAGATCCTCGATGAAGCGGCTGAGGCTCTCTGCCCCCAGGGAATACTCGGCGGAGAGTTCGTCGACAGCCTTCTTGAGCGTGTCTCGCATCACAGGTGCCGCTGCATCGACGAGCGCATCGAATTGCTTCTCGTCCGTGAGATCGACACCCTCCTCGCGGGCCTTGAGGATTGCCCCCTCCAGTGTCTTGCTGACCACGTCGTACGACTGGGCTTCGAGCGACGAGAGCTGCTTGTCGACGAAGCTACCCAGGTAGATTTCCGCCTCACGAGCCAATTGGGGGGGCGCGGCGAGTATGGCCTTCTCCGCCTGATCGAGCACAGCCGGCGCCTGGGCCTCGAGGACGTCGCCAAACCGAGCGGCCTCGACGTTGAGCTGTGGCTCGACCTGGGCCGCCGCCAGCTCCACGACCGTTCTGGCATCGGCGAACTCCGCAATCTTCGAATAGAGATACCACAGGTAGCCTGATGTCGCTATCAACAGGCAGCCCATCGTCGCGATGGTCGTGACCTGCCTGCGGTGGCCCTGCGACACCGTCTCCTCCATGCGGCTGTGCAGCCTCATGATCTTCGACTCGAGCGACTGCGGGACAGTGAAAGACTCAGACATGGGATGCTCCTTGCGAAGGCCACGCGTTTGGGATGGGTGGGTAAATCTTGAAAAGGTCGACGATGGGCGGGGGAGAAAACAGTGGACACGACCATCGGCCGTCGGGCAGCCGGATCAGGGCGTCGGCTGTTCTTCCGCGGCCACGGTCTGATCGATCATCATCAGTACGTGATGGATAAACTGCCGCTGCAGTTTCTCCTCCGGCTGCCTGGAGACCTCATCGACGGGCAGTTTGGCCAAGAGTTTCTCAACCCGCTCCCGTTCCCGCTCGAACTGGGACTTGAGTTCGTCGGCGATGCCGCCCCCCTCGATGAGGAGTGATTGCCGAAGTTTTTCCTCGATCGCATCGAGCTTTTGTTCTGTCATATTCGGCAGTTGCCGCTTGAGGTCTTGCGCCACCTTGTCGCCGACCCGCTGCATGCCAGCCTCTGACTTTTTCAGCAGGTTCGCCTGCAGCCGCTCGGCAAAGTGTCCCGACTCGTCCATGACCATCACCTCCAACTGCGGACGCACTTTCTCGAACCGCTTCAGGGCCAGATCGCCGTAGACGGGTGCCGCCTTGACGGCGGAATCGATGAACTTCTGGCTGAGGGGAGGCCAGACCTCATCGATCTTCGCCATGAACGCGTTCTGCAATTGCGTGGCGTTGAGTTGCCGCTGCAGCGTGCTGTAGAGCGACAGCCCGAACAGTGCCATCAGCCCCATGAGCAGCAGCGAACCGCCGAGCACCACCAGCCTTGTCAGCCGCTGCGCCTTCGCCAATTCGTCGAGCCGCTGCTCGAGGCCATCGATCACCTGTTCAAGATGGTTGCGGCCACCGGTCTGGGCCTGCCATTCGCCGCCGTTGTGTGATCCGGATCCGTTGCCTGGGTTCATGGGAAGCCTCCTCGAGATACTTGAACGGGAGGGAAGACAAAAAGAAACAAGCCGTTGGGGCACACCCCTCTGCTCGATGATCGACCGGTGAGTCCGCCCCCCCCACATATTCATAACCGTTGGTAGCGTAAGGGCTGCTGCCAAACCGTCAAGAAGTCCCCTCCGGGGAGCGGGACGACGTCGCGGCGCCTGTCGCCGCCGGAACGGGCATGCGCTCGGGGATGGGTGCCGAACAAAACAACCGGCGGACATGCTGCGACCGCGAGGCCCACGGCCTACGCACCGACGCTCACCCATGCTCACCCATGCAGGCCGAGTGCATCCAATTGCTTCCGCAGCCGCTCGGCCACGCCCCGACGGTCGGCAGTCTGGGCCTCCGTCGCCGGCTGACGTGATCCGCCCATCGCAAAGCCGCGGAGTTCGGCGCCGATCCGAAAGCCCTCGGGAAAGTCCGCGGTCTGGATCATGGGATCGAAGATGTCTGTCAATTGCTGCTGCAGCCCAAGCGCCGTGCCGAGGTCGCCAGCCCTCACCGTGTCATACACCCGGCGGGTCAGTTCCGGCACGACACCGCTCGAGGCATGCGTGCCTCCGTCGCAGCCGATCGCCAGCATGGGCACCAGCGCCGGGTCCCACCCCGTGAGAAACGAAAAGTCGGGTCGGATCGGACGCACCGCGGCGATCAGCCGCCCCATATGGGAGATGTCTCCGCTGGAATCCTTGATCCCGATGATCCGCGGAAACTCCTCGGCGAGCCGTCGTACGGTGGGCACGTCGATCGGCGATGCGAGCATCGGGATGTTGTAGAGCGTCACGTCGATCGGACTGTGTTGGCCGATCTCACGAAAGTAGGCATACACGCTCTCCGGCGAAAGCCGGTAGTAAAACGGCGACACGACCGCCACCGCGCGGGCCCCCGCCTCCAGGCAGTGTTCACAGGCCCGGATCGTCTCCGAAACGTTCGCCTCGGCGGCGCCGGCCACCACGGGCACCCGTCCCCCAGCCGCCGCACAGACGATCTGCACGATCCGCCGACGCTCCTCGACAGTAAAACGCAGAAACTCGCCCGTGGAACCGTTGGGATAGAGGCCGTGCACGCCCCGGTCAACGAGCCAGACGACGTAGCGGGCGAGCTCATCCTCGTCGATCCGGCCGCGGGTATCGAGCGGCACCATGTGGGGCGTGAGGATTCCGGTGATCGTGGCGGATGCTGTGGTCATCGAACCGATGCTCTTTGGCGTGATGGTGGGCGTGGGCGTGTGTGTTTCTGTGTTTCTGTGTTTCTGTGCCGGTCCAAGGAGTCAGCGCACGACCCGGGCGCCGCCGCCGGCGATCTGCTTCTCAACTTCCTTCAGAGTAGCCATGGAGGTGTCTCCAGGCGTGGTCGATGCAAGCGCCCCATGTGCGGCACCATATTCCACCGCCTTCTGCGGGTCGTTGAACTCCAGAAACCCGAAGGCGAGGCCGCTGGCGAAGCTGTCGCCACCGCCGACCCGGTCGAGAATCTCGAGTTCCGGATAGTGGCGGCTGTCGTAGAACTTCCCGTCGTGCCAGCAGATCGCACTCCAGTCGTTCTTCGTGGCGGTGATCACTCGGCGGAGCGTCGTGGCCGCCACCTTGAAGTTGGGAAACTCGTTGACGGCCGTCTCGATCATCTTCCGGAAAGCGTCGGTCTCGATCGTGCTGATGCTGTGATCGATACCCTGCACCTCGAAGCCGAGCGATGCCGTGAAATCTTCCTCGTTGCCGATCATCACATCGACATGCTTCGCGATCTCGCGGTTTACTTCCTGGGCCTTGGCGAGCCCGCCGATGCTCTTCCAGAGGCTGGGGCGATAGTTCAGGTCGTACGACACGAGCGTGCCGTGCTTCTTGGCCGCCTTCACGGCCTCGATCGTCAGGGCGGCTGTGGTTGCCGACAACGCCGCGAAGATCCCTCCCGTGTGCAGCCACCGCACGCCGAGTGTGCCAAAGAGATGGTCCCAGTCGACGTCACCCGGCTTCATCTGGCTGGCCGCCGAGTTGCCCCGGTCGGGCACGCCCACCGCGCCGCGGATGCCGAAACCGCGTTCGGTGAAATTGAGGCCGTTGCGGACCGAGCGGCCGATGCCATCGTCCGGCTTCCACTGGATAAAGTCGGTGCAGACGCCCCCCTGCATGATGAAGTCTTCGATGAGGTGCCCCACCTCGTTATCGACGAAGGCAGTGACCACGGCCGTCTTCAGCCCAAAACACTTCCGCAGACCGCGGGCCACGTTGTATTCGCCGCCCCCCTCCCAGACCTGGAAGTGCCGCGTCGTGCGGATGCGGCCCTCGCCCGGGTCGAGCCGGAGCATGATCTCGCCGAGCGAGACCTCGTCGAACGCGCATGAATCCTTGGACTTGATCGACAGTGCCATGAGAATCTCCTGTTGTCTGAATTAAGGGAATTGCGGCCGATGAGTCCCTTCCGGGCCGTCTACGCTGTTTTCAGTGTGTTGATATC
>JBIIFB010000069.1:0-17279 GCA_044237545.1 Pirellulales bacterium | reverse complement strand
CAGCAACGCCGGCTCCTGGGGCACGGGCAACCCCGACCCGTCCCCCGACCCATGCCAGTGGACCTCACCCCCTGCCGCGTTGGCGGAAATACTTGAGGCCTGGCACGAAGAAGCAGATGCCGCTCACGACGCCAAAGATGATGTGCGACACATCGCGTGCCAAGCACATCACAAGCGCCGTGGCAAAGAGCACGGCCGCCTGAATGTAGAACGCACCGGAAAGAATCCCCGCCTTGGCGAAGAACACGAGCCCGGCCAGGAGCGCGAGCACCGGGGAGAGCGTGAGCACCGGGAGATCGAGCAGCGCCTCAACCCAGAAGAGCATCACGCTGGCGATCACGCTGCCTCCCCAGATGTGTGCGATCTGCCGCTCGACCGACGTGACGGGGCCCGTGCGGTGCCGAAGCGCCCAGAAGATGGGGGCCCAGAGCGCCAGACCGCCGGCCCAGAGCACCAAATACGGCCAACGGGTCGTCACCCCTTCCCAGGCAAGCACGTCGGTCGTCACGCAGAGCGCGAGGACCACGACCGAGTGCCACATCCAGAGGAGACCCCAATTCTCCAGCACCACGGCGTGGTGGGTCTCCCGAAACAGGCGGGCAACGAAGTCGGCCAGCCCGCCATGCCGCGCAGCAATGGGATCACCGACGAGGAAGGCCCGCAGATCGGCCGCCATGTCTGCCGCCGTTGCGTAGCGGAGTTCCTGCGGCTTTTGCAGGGTCTTCAGCGCGATCATCTCGAGGTCGCGATCGACCATCCGGTCGATCGACCTGGGCACGGGCGGATCAGACTCCAGCACCGCCAGAAGTGTGTCCATCGGACTCGATGCCTGGAATGGCGGGCGGCCGACGAGCATCTGGTAGAGAATGGCGCCGAGGCTCCAGACGTCACTCGTCGGCCCGACGTCGCCGCGGCTGCCGGCGGCCTGCTCCGGCGACATGTAACAGGGCGTGCCGAGGATGGCGCCTGTGTGGGTGACTGATTCCTCCGCCTCGAGGCGTTTGGCGAGGCCGAAGTCGGAAACATAGGGCTCGCCGGCCGCGTCGATCAGGATGTTCGAAGGTTTCAGGTCGCGGTGCAGCACGCCCCGCACGTGGGCTGCATGCACGGCATCGGCCACCTTGGCCAGCATGGTCGCCGACTCGCGGGCGGGAAGCTGGCCTTGGAGTAGGCGTCTGGCGAGTGTTGTGCCCTCGATCAACTGCATGCTGTAGAAGGGATGCCCGTTGCACTCACCGACCTCGAAGATCGACACGATGCCCGGATGATCGAGCTGTGCGGCGGCCTCGGCTTCGCTCCGAAAGCGTGACAGATCAGCGGCGGTAGCCAGATCACGCCGCAGCAGCATCTTGATCGCGACCGTCCGTCCCAGGCTCTTTTGGTTCGCCCGGTAGACCACCCCCATGCCACCCCTGCCAATTTCCTCGATGAGTTCGTAGTCACCGAAGGCCACCGGCAGAACAGTGACTCCGGGCAGCAGTCCTCCGGCTGAAGCAGGCCGCGAATCAAACGGAGAGACTCCCCCGACGATCGTCCGTTCGGATGGGCGGATCGTGACATCCCGGCGGGCGTCGTAGCTTCCAGGCCCGTGTCTGGCGCCGTCAGTCGCGGGAGCCATGATCGTCGACTGCTCAGCGACCGCGTCGGCCACCATCATGGCCGCAAAGAGTTCACGGAGTTGGCCGGACAGCGATGGGTGGGCGGCTACAAGGTCTTCGAGGGCTGCCTGGGCCGATGGTCCACGCAGATCGGACAGCTCATCAAGGAGCGAGGCCAGCAGCTCCTCATCATCGGCAGTCAACAGGGTATCGACCGCTCTCGGGCGGGATGCAGTGATGGGGGTCATTCCGGTGTCCTCGCATCGATCATAGACAGTCAGGTGAAGACGGTCAGGGCTCAGGGGGGAGACCTGGGAGCCGAACGGCCGGGCATGATCAAAACATGATCAAAACGCGATTCGACCAGTCGGAAACCGGTCGGAAACCAGTTGGCCGAGGGGAGCGGAGCCCGATCTCGGCGAGGCGCCTGGCTAGGCGCTTGGAAACGCGGCGGACTCGTTGGCAGTCTTGGCTCCTCTCGCGGTCGCGGGCCGCTCGTCGGCCCGGGAATCGAAGCCGCCGTCGAGCAGGATCCGCAGCCGCCGCATGGCCCGCAGGTATCGCATGCCGGCGGCGGGTTTTGCCAGACCCAGCACATCGGCGGCCTCTGCCGTGGAGAGGTGTTCGAAGTGTCGCAGCAGCACGATCTTTCGGTCGTCCTCGTCGAGCTGTTCCACCGCCGCCGCGAACCGCCGCTCCAGTTCATGCCAGGTTGCAGCCGCAGCCGGGGTCAGCTCACGGTCGGCGATCTGGCCGATCAGATCGGCCTGGGAATGGTCCTGCCCGTCGGCGACCGTCAGCGACACCTCGCGGTCGAGGCTGCGATTGCCCGCCACGCGATGCCGCCGGTGGGCGTCGATGAGGCGATCCCGGGCCATGTGCCGCAGCCAGAGCTGGAACGGCATGGTTGGATTGGCCAGATAGTCGCCCAGTCGGCGGTTGGCCTCGATCATGACGTCCTGCACGATATCGCTGGCATCCACCCGCCGCTGCACGACGCGATCCATCCGCTGGTCAATCATCCGGCGGATCGCCGCACGATGCCGCTCGAGCAGGCCGTTGATCGCCGTGCCATCCCCTTGGCGAACGCGATCGAGCAACGCCAGCGTGGGCTGCGGATCTGTCGGCTGGGGATCAGGGGCTGCCGGGACGGCGGGGGAGCCTGCGGCCTGCGGGCTCTGGACCGTGCCGAATGTATCGGACCTGGGGATGGGGCGGGCCATGCGTGTGCCGTCGAAAACTGTGAAGTGCTCGGAGCGGCCTCCATCGTACCAAGGTGTCGCACCAAGCGTCGCGAATGGCCGGCGTTGGTGGGAAACGCTTTCCGTGGCCCCCCCGCTCGCCGGGAGGAAATTCTCCGCGTGGCTGGCGGCGTTTTTTTGACCGCCGCCTGAACGTGTTCCATAATCGCGAGCGGTCAACGGAGAGACCGCATGCCTGCCGCGTCGGTGTGCGGCCTTGCGAACGGATTGCCGTCAGTGACCTTCCTCCCCTCCTCGACGTCTGGCCATGCCCGGGCTTGCCCGGCCGAATCGCAGACCATCCAGGTCTTCGCGGGCTTACAAGTCCTGACGGGCTCCACCGCGGCCGGAGGATTCGGGAGAAGGTTCGGGAGCCGGGTCGCCGCACTCCTGGTGGTCGGCGGGCTGTTCTCTGCCGGCGGCATGCTCGGCGGATCGGTTGCCGCGGCCGAGACCTCAGGGGCTGCAGCGGCCCAATTCTCCCCAGTCAGCGTGCCGGTTCCGCCGGAGCCGATGCGGGCTCCCGAGATGTCCGTCGGGCAGGACGAACTCGTCGTCCGTTCGACGATGCTCGAGCGTGAGCAACGCTGGGCCGATGTGGTGGCCATCTGCGAGACGGCGGCCCGCAAAGGCACCCTCGCGCCAGAGGTGTTGCAGCGATATGACCTGGCGAAGATCCACTGCGACCTGGGCCGCCGCCATTGCGAACAGGCCTTCCGCAAGCAGTTGAGCAGGCTGGCCGAGACCGATGCCCGCCGCCTCTATGCCGAGGTGCTCGGGCGGATCGGCTCCCACCACGTCGAGGCGCCGCAATTCTCGCGACTCGTGTCGCGGGGTTGCCGGACGATGGACGTGGCGATCGACGATCCGACCTTCGTGTCGCTCTACGCCCCGCAGGCCACGCCCGAGCGGCGGGCGGTCTATCGGGATCAGGTGGCGCGGATCACGGCCGGTCGGACGATCACCTCGCCGGTCGAGGCTGAGACACTGGCCGCCTGGGTCGCCCGGGCCGGTCATGCGACGCTGGGCATTCCGCCGGCGGTCACGCTGATGGAGATGACTGCCGCCGCGGTCGGTGGCCTCGACGAGTATTCGGCCTTTCTGACAAATGGCCAACTCGACGATCTCTACGCCCAGATCGAAGGCAACTTCGTGGGGCTGGGCGTCGAGTTGAAGAGTGCCGACGACGGACTGCTCGTCGTGCACGTGATCCCGGCGAGCCCGGCCGAGCGAGCCGGCATCCGGGCCGGCGATCATCTGGTGGGCGTGGGGGGCCGTTCGATCGGCGGCATGAACGTGGACGAGGCCGCCCAGTTGCTCCAGGGCCCCGAGGGCTCGGTGGTGACGCTCGCCATCCTCAGAGCCCCTGCCCCAGCCCGGGCCGTCACGGTGCGCCGCGAGCATGTCGAGGTTCCGAGCATCGAAAACGTGCGGATGCTCGATCCCGCAATGGGCATCGGCTATCTCAAGATCTCCTCATTCCAGAAGACCACCGCCGCCGACCTCGAAACCGCCCTGCGGCGGCTCGACGTCGCCGGCATGCGGTCGCTGGTTGTCGACCTGCGGGGGAATCCTGGTGGGCTGCTCTCGTCGGCGGTGGACGTATCCGACCTGTTCCTCGAGCGGGGCATGGTCGTGGCTACCCGTGGTCGCAGCCCCGAGGAGGACTTCAACTACTCGGCCAGCCGCCCCGGCACCTGGCGGATGCCGTTGGTCGTTGTCATCGACGGCGACTCGGCGAGTTCGAGCGAGATTTTTGCCGGGGCCATGCGTGACCACGGCCGCGCCACGCTCGTCGGGACCAGAAGCTACGGAAAGGGCTCGATCCAGGGCATCTTCCCGCTGGAAGTGGGCGGTGTCGGTATGCGTCTGACCACTGCGAAGTTTTATTCGCCGAAGGGACTCCCATACAGCCGGGTGGGTGTCGAGCCCGATTTGCAGGTGCAGTCGGTCGCACGACCGGCGGCCGGTGTCTTCGTGGCCCAGGCAGGCGACCCGTTCCTCGACGCCGCCCTGGAGGTGGCCCGGCGAACCGTGGCAGCCCGTCCCGTGGCAAAGCCTGTCGGCCGCACGACCGCGTCCCGCTAGCCGTGCGTGCCGACCATGCCCGGCCATGCCGAATCCTGAGCCGGATGGGGCTACTTGAACTGGCCCCTCTGTGCCTGTAATTTGGCAAAAGATTCGTGAAGACCAGCGGGCCGCTGATTTCTTCTTCTGGCTGCGGGCCGCCTGCTTTTCAACTACTACTTCCCTTCGCGCCACCCGTGCGCATTCTCCGAGAAGAAGGATCTTGCCATGACCAGTGCCCGTGCCAATGCAATCTCCGCGATCAACAGCTACAAGCCGAACGGCCCGAGTTGGAACTTCCGTGAGACGCCCACCAGCGAGATCTTCGGAGCGAATGTCTTCGGCGACTCCGCGATGAAGGATCGGCTGCCGAAGAGCGTCTACAAGGCGCTGCAGGCGACGATCAAGCAGGGCAAACCGCTCGACTCAGGCATCGCCGACGCCGTGGCACTGGCCATGAAGGACTGGGCGATCGAGAAGGGCGCCACCCACTACGCGCACGTCTTCTATCCGTTGACGGGCATCACCGCCGAGAAGCACGACAGCTTCCTCACCCCGACCGGTGACGGCCATGCGATGGCGGAGTTTTCCGGCAAGGAACTGATTCAGGGTGAGCCTGATGCCTCGAGTTTTCCCTCCGGCGGCCTCCGCGCCACGTTCGAGGCCCGCGGCTACACCGCCTGGGATCCGACGAGCCCCGCCTACATCCTTGACAATCCCAATGGCACCACCCTCTGCATCCCGACGGCCTTCTGTGCATGGACCGGAGAGGCCCTCGACAAGAAGACGCCTCTGCTGCGGTCGATGCAGGCGGTCGACAAGCAGGCTCGCCGGGTGCTCTCGCTCTTCGGCCACAAGGATATCGGCCAGGTGACGGCCTCGGCCGGCCCGGAGCAGGAATACTTCCTCATCGATCGGAATTTCTTCTTCGCTCGACCTGACCTGGTGGTGACCGGGCGGACGCTCTTCGGCGCCAAGCCGCCGAAGGGGCAGGAATTCGAGGACCAGTATTTCGGGGCCATCCCCGAGCGGGTGTTGGCCTGCATGCTCGAAGGGGAACGGGAGCTCTTCAAGCTCGGCGTTCCGGTGAAGACGCGGCACAACGAGGTGGCGCCGTCGCAGTACGAGATCGCGCCGCTCTACGAAAATGCCAACATCGCGACCGACCACCAGCAGATGATCATGGCTACGCTGACGCGGGTGGCGCAGAAGTACGGTATGGCATGCCTGCTGCACGAGAAGCCCTTCGCCGGGATCAACGGTTCGGGTAAGCACGTCAACTGGTCGATCGGCTGCCGGCTGGGCAACCTGCTCGAGCCGGGCGAGAGCCCCCATGCCAACGCCCAGTTCCTCGTGTTCTGTGCGGCGGTGATTCGGGCCGTCCATCTGCACGGCGACCTGCTCCGGTCGGTCGTCGCGGCCAGCGGCAATGACCATCGCCTCGGTGCCAACGAGGCACCCCCGGCAATCATTTCGATCTTCCTCGGCGACCAGCTCGCCGATGTCTTCGAGCAGATCGAGAAGGGCAAGGCGACCAGCAGCAAGTCGAGCGGCACGCTGTCCGTGGGCGTCGACACGCTACCGCCGCTCCCGAAGCACGCCGGAGACCGCAACCGCACGAGTCCGTTCGCCTTCACGGGCAATAAGTTCGAATTCCGGGCGGTGGGCGCAAGCCAATCGATTGCGGGGCCGCTGGTGGCTCTCAATACGATCGTGGCGGAGAGCCTCGATTACATCGCCAACGAACTCGAGAAGGCGACCGGGGGCGACATCTCGAAGCTCAACGGGGCGATCGAGAAACTGCTGCAACAGATCATCGCAGAGCACAAAGCGGTGATCTTCAACGGCAACGGCTACTCGGCAGAATGGCAGGAAGAGGCCAAGCGTCGCGGACTCCCCAACCTCAAGGCGACCCCCGAGGCCCTCGACGTGCTCGTGACGCCGAAGAACATCGCCCTGTTCGAGAAGTATGGCGTGCTGTCGGAACGGGAGATGCGGAGCCGCTACGACATCTACATGGAGCGGTATTGCAAGGATATCAATGCCGAGGCGAATTCGGCCGTTCAGATCGCGAAGACGATGATCCTGCCCGCAGGCTATCGCTATCAGGGAGAGCTGGTCAACACGGCCTCGAAGCTCAAGAGCCTCGGACAGACGGTCCACATGGGCACGCTTGACAAGCTCACGGGACTGGTCGGGGCCTTCGAGCAGCGGATCGAGACGTTGGAAAAGACTCTGGCCCATGGCGGCCATGATCTCCGTGCGGAAGTCAAGCATTTCCACGACGACGTGATCCCGGCGATGCTCTCGCTGCGGGAGACGGCTGACCAGATCGAATCGATCCTGCCGGACGACCTCTGGCCGCTGCCGACGTATCGCGAGATGCTGTTCATCAAGTGACGCATCAGGAATCTTCCACAACAGATCTCACGCGGGCGATCGCAGCGGAATGCGAGCGTCTGAACATTGTCCTAGCCATTGAGACCGTGCAGAGGCTCGCCGCGTATGCGGCGAGCCTCTGGTCTTGGAATGAAAAGCTCAACCTCACCCGGCACACCGATGTGGAGAAATTCGTCTCCCGCGATGTGGCTGATGCCGTAGCGATCGTGCCGTATTTGGCAGCCGGCGACCATGTGCTGGATGTCGGCACTGGTGGTGGAGTGCCGGGCGTTTTGCTGGCGATTCTGCGGCCGGACCTGCGGGTCGAACTCTGCGACAGCGTCGGGAAGCGGGCCCGGGCCGTGCGGGAGATCGTGGCAGAGATTGGTCTGGCGATTCCGGTGCATGAGGCCCCTGCGCAGCGGGTGGTGGCCGCGGCGGCAGAGGCTGGCAACGGGGCCACGCCGCCGGGACGCTTCGACGTGCTCGTGGTGCGGGCGGTTGCACCGCTGGTGAAACTCCTCGGCTGGTTTGAGCCGCTGTGTGATGCGTACAGCCGGATGCTTGTGGTGAAAGGACCGCGGTGGGAGGAGGAAAAGGGTGAGGCCCGCCACCGCGGCTTTGTGAAGAAGGTGGTGATCCGACGGATTGCCGCCTGGCCGATTCCCGGCAGTGACAACGAGAGCGTGCTGCTGGAAGTCAAACGCCGCGAGCCGGTAGCGTGAGGTTTCATACAAGCCCTGAGCGTAAGCGACGGGATTCCGTGCTTCCGATCCCCCGGCTTACGCCGAGGGCTTTTATGGGGACGCAAGCGACGGGCTGGCGGGACGGATGCCTTCCTACAGGTTCATCCCGAGGAACCCACCGCTGGCGTCGCTGGCGGCCTGTTCGCGGTCCAGCCGTTCCTGCGCGCGGGCCAGATCGCCAGCGGCGATGTAGCGGTCGAACTCCACCTCGATGGCATGCTTGACCGAAAGCGTCAGCCACTGCACTGCCGGTTGCGTGAGCCAGTCGCAGGTCTCCTTGTCCAGCCGGATGGAGAGATCGCTGCCCACCGTCCTCGTGTCGGCCTCGTCGGTGAGCACTGTTCCCTCGATCGCGAACCGCACCCACCCCACGGCAGGATCGTTTGTAAACTGGAATGTGCAGGAGCCGTTGGTGAGATAGTAGGTGTTTCGGGTGCCATGCCGTTCGACCGCCCGTTGGACTCGCTCCAGACGGCCGCGGTAGGCGGGCGAGGCTTCGGGCGGAATGTCGACCTGCCGTACACTCCGCAACGGAATGCAGTCGAAAGTGATCGCAATGATCGGAATGGTTTGTGCAGTGCTCATGACATGCCGATTCTATCGCGTCCGGGCAGTCAATGCAGCCCTGCTGGCCGGACTATTGGCAGGCTGCACAACGCCGGAACAGGAGCCGGCACCGTCGGCTGGCATGGTTCGCGTCAGCCAGACGCAGCGGCTGATGGGCGTGCCGTGGACGATCACCGTCCATGCGGAATCAGATGCGGCCGGCCAGGCGGCGATCGCCGCGGGCTTTGCCGAGGTCGCGCGACTGGAAAGCCTGCTGTCAGACTACGATCCCGGGAGTGAACTCTCGCGGCTCTCGGCCCTGGCCCCGACGGCCCAGCCGCAGCAAGTGAGCGACGACCTGTGGCGGGTTCTCGGGCGTGCCGTCGAGATTCGCGACGCGACCAACGGAGCATTCGACCCCACGGTCGGGCCGCTCACGAGCCTCTGGCGGCAGGCCCGCCGCTCGGGCCGCATGCCGTTGCCCGACAAACTGGCTGCGGCCCTGGCTGCGGTCGGCCCGGAGACGCTCCGGCTGGTGCCCGCGTCTCGCGGGGTGGTCCTCACACAGCCGGCGATGCGGCTCGATCTGGGGGGCATCGGCATGGGGTATGCGATCGACCGGGCGGTCGAGGTTCTGGGTCGCCAGGGCATCACTGCGGCGATGATCGATGCCTCGGGTGATATCGCCGTTTCCGCGGCCCCGCCCGGCGCGGCCGGCTGGACGATTGCCGTGGCGTCGCTGCGGGCAGCTGGCGACGGTGAGGCCACGGGCGTCGCGGGCGAGACACTTGTCCTGACGCATGCCGCGGTGACGACTTCCGGCGATGCCTTCCAAGCGGTGGAGATAGACGGCCGCCGCTACAGCCACATTGTCGACCCGCGGACGGGACTGGGCGTGGCAGGGCCGGCGGCCGTCACGGTCGTGGCACCGGACTGTGCAACGGCCGACGCGTTGGCCACCGCCGCGAGTGTGCTCGGGCCCGGGCAGGCTGCGGCGTTCATCGACGGATCGCCCGGCTGTGCCGCCCGCTTTGTCTGGCTGGAAGCTGGGCAGATCAGGCAGTTTCAGACCGCGGGCTGGCCTGCCCGAACGTCCCAGAATCCCGAGTAACGCCTCTAGCGCGTGACGATTGCGCTGAATATGAGGGTTCCCCCAAGTTTGCGGGTCGTGGGGCCGATATCTCCAGAGCCGTCGCTGCGCCTTGGCGAGCGATCTGCGGACACGGAGTCGGGGGGCCCCGTGTCGGGCAGGGCCGCACACCATGTGCGGCCCCACCCCTTGGGCGCAGCGGCGGCGTTTTGAGCCTCGACGAAAACACCACGCCTTGCGGAAGCCTCCCGTGCCGCGACTTGCCAGACAACTCTGGGTTGCCCTGACGAGCATCTCGCTCCTCGCGAGCGGCTGCGCACCGCAGCAGCCGTTCTACTTCTTCGAGGACGGCGACCTTTCGCACTATGTGGGCGCCATCCAGAAGCTCGAGTTTCCCGACAGCTGCGAGCAGCCGCTCGACGAGGCGGCCGGCACAACCGAGCCGCTCACGCTCTCCAATGCCCGCTTCGACCAGATCTGGGAACTGTCGCTCGAAGAAGCGATGAAAACGGCTCTGGAAAACGGCAAGGTGCTTCGCAATCTCGGCGGCCGGTTCCAGAGCTTCGGCGGCCCCCGCCCCCAGACCGGCGAGCCCGCCGTCTCGTTGCTCACCGCACCCTCGGCCACGCCCACGATCTACGACCCGGCGATTGCCGAGACCGATCCCTTCCGAGGCGTGGAGAGTGCGCTGGCCCTATTCGACGCGCAGCTCTCCAGCTCGCTCACCTGGGAACGCCAGAACCGTCCGCAGAATTTCATCTCGACCCAGCCGATTTTTCAGCAGCAGCTGCTCGGCGACACGGGCAACTTGACCTCCGGCATCCAGAAGCGGACCGCTACCGGTGCTACGGTCGGCTTTTCCAATTCGACGCTCTACGACAACAACAACTCTCCGATCCGTCAAAATGGTGTGCCCTCGACCTTCACGACGAATTACGACTTCACGCTGAGCCAGCCGCTGCTCCAGGGGGCCGGCGTCACCTACAACCGCATTGCCGGCCCGGACGCGTTCGAAAACATCTACGGCCGGCCGCTGTTCCGGGGCGTGCTCCTGGCCCGAATCAACGCCGACATCTCGCTGGCGGAGTTCGAAGCTGGCGTTCGCAATCTGGTCAGCGACACCGAGCAGTCCTACTGGGAGCTCTATTTTGCCTACCGCAACCTCGAAGCCCGCAAGGCCGGTCGAGACAGCGCCCTCGAAGCCTGGCGGAAGGTGCATGCCCTCTACGTGGAGCAGTCCCGCGGTGGCGAGGCCGACAAGGAGGCCCAGTCACGCGAACAGTATTTCTTCTTCCGCAGCGAGGTCGAGCAGGCGTTGACCGACGTCTACCGCTGCGAAAACCGGCTGCGGTTCATGATGGGCATCAGTGCCAGCGATGGCCGACTGATCCGACCGTCCGACGAGCCCACCACCGCGAGAATTTCCTTCGACTGGCAGCAGTCCCTGGTCGAGGCCCTCTCACGGTCGGCCGAGCTTCGCAGGCAGAAGTGGGTGATCAAGCAGAAGGAACTGGAGCTCACGGCAGCCAAGAACCTGATCCTGCCCCGGCTCGACCTCGTCGGCCGCTGGCGGTTCCTTGGCATGGGCGAGGAACTCATCAATCAGAACTACTCGCCGTACAATGCCAACTCTGGCGATCCGCTCGCCGGCACCGACGCCTATTCGTCGCTTCTCAGCGGCAAGTTCCAGGAGTGGCAGGCGGGAGCACAGTTCCTCATGCCGCTCGGCTTCCGACGCGAGCTGGCCACTGTCAGGAACCACCAGCTCCAGCTGGCCCGCGAGCGGGCCCGCCTGCAGGACGAGGAGCTCGAGGCCTCCCATGCCCTGGTCGAAGCAGTGCGGAACATCGACACGAACTTCGCGCTCTCCCAGACCAACTTCAATCGCCGTGTGGCGGCCGAGCGGCAGGTGGAGGCGGTGCAGGCCGCCTACGATGCCGGCACCGTGACGCTCGACCAACTCCTCGACGCCCAGCGGCGGCGGGCCGAGGCCGAGAGCTCGTACGCCCGTGCGATCGTCGACTACACGCGGTCGATCTCCCAGCTCCATTATCGCAAGGGTTCGCTGCTCGAATACAACGGCGTCTTCCTGGCGGAGGGCCCCTGGCCCGGCAAGGCCTACTTCGACGCCCACCGCCGGGCACGGCAGCGGGATGCCAGCCTCTATCTCGACTATGGCCATTCGCGTCCGGGAGTCTTCAGTCGCGGGACGGTCACGCAGAACTTCGAGTCGATCGGGTCCGATGCCCGGGCCATCCAGCTGCCGGCCCGTGATCCGGCCACGAAGGAAAATTACGACGGGGAGAACGCTCCTCCAGCCCCGGGCACGACTCCGCGGCAGGATCGCGGGACGGGCGTTCCCGAACTCCTGCCGTCGCCGCGGGGCTGATCGGCGAGGCTGGGCCGCGTGTGGCTTCCGATCCCCCGGCTTACGCCGGGGGCTTGTATGGGAATACAAGCCCGGAGCGTAAGCGATTGTGTCGGCGTGACGTTTGGTACAACGCCGCGTGTGGCTTCCGATCCCCCGGCTTACGCCGGGGGCTTGTATGAGGAAGCGTAAGCGATGGGATCGGCGTGACGTTTGGTACAACGCCGCGTGTGGCTTCCGATCCCCCGGCTTACGCCGGGGGCTTGTATGGGAATACAAGCCCGGAGCGTAAGCGATGGGATCGGCGTGACGTTTGGTACAACGCCGCGTGTGGCTTCCGATCCCCCGGCTCACGCCGGGGGCTTGTATGGGAATACAAGCCCGGAGCGTAAGCGATTGTGTCGGCGTGACCGATACAAGCCCGGAGCATACGCGAGACGACGTCCTGTTTCACACGGAGTCAGCGGGCCACGGGCAGCGCTGCGGCATCCAGCGCCCTTTGCAGCAGGTCGGGGTTTTGCGTTCGGATCCGATCGAGCTGGCTTTGCGCCGCAGGGAGTGGACAGGCGGCGAGGTAGCCAGCCACCGCACGACGGACGAGCGGATCATCCACACCGATCGTGTCCCAGAGGTGTGCCACGGGAGCCACCTCATCCCAGGCCTGATACCGGGCCAGATCGATGGTGGCAAGAGCCGCCACAGCCGGGCTGCTCAGCAAGGACGCCGTCGCGGCGGCGACCCGCCTTTGCGGAATCGTGTCGGCCAGACTTTCCCAGGCAAATCGCAACGCCGCCAACAGATGCCGCTGATCCATCGGGCGGGCGCCGGGCCCGAACAGTCCGCGCAGCGTCAGGAAATCGAGCCCCTTTTCACCTTCTGCCACGAGAACGCCAGCGAGGATGCCGTCGAAGCCGGCACGAAAATCATCGGCGGGCGCCTCCACGGCCCGATGCAGGGCGGCCACGCAGTCACGAACGACCTTCGGATCTGTCGCCGCCGCCGCGGCAGCCACGCCCGCGAGTAATCCATACAGACCGCGGCGGCGGGCGTCGATCCCCGGTTCGTTCACCCACGTCATAACTGCCCGGGCATCAAGGGCGTCGGCGGCCGCACGGACATCGGCAAAGTTCGCGAGGCCGAATTCCGTGAACGCATCAGCGGCGATCCCCGGATCGGGATGTTCGAGTCGGGCGGCAAACCAGCGGAGCCGATCGGCCGCTGGCACCGTGATGGCCGGCGCCGCCGACATGTAGCCCAAGAGCGACTCGTCAGCCGCGACCGCCGCCCAGACGAGCCGCGGTACGGCTTGGTCAGGGGACTCTGGTTGAGCCGTGGCAAAAAGCATCGCCGTTCCCGCCACGGGCCCGGCCACCCGGGCCGCAACGGTGCTGACGGCTGCTGTTGCCGGTCCACTGCTGGTGCGGAGCCACTGGTCGATGCGAAACCGTTGTGATGGCAGGCCGTGTGCGTCGGCCCCGGCCGTCCCCACCGCCTCGCCGACGGCCACGGCGGCCGCCGTATCCCGCTGTTGCGAAAGCGATTGTCCGACCGTCCCGCAGAACGGGCATGCCGTCGCCCGCGTCGGGGCCAATGCCACAGTCACCAGCAGAAACACTCCGAACACGATCCTAGCCGGCAGGCTGCTCGCGGCTCGCCCGTGGGAATGTCCGGCGTCAGCTGGAGCCACGGGCATCACCATCATCCCGCGTGCCATCATCCCGCATGCCATTACTCGGTGGCCGATTCGAGGCGTTGCGCCTGCATCCGCGCACGCCAGTAAGGAACGGTGCAGAGCAGCAACGTGCCCGTGCCCTCATAGACATACACCGCCTTTTGGCCCGACAGCCAGGAGCTGATGAGTGACCGGGCCGGTCGCTTGATCCGTAGGGAGATGCCCTGCGTGCGGGCGATCACAAAGGGCCCGTCGGTGACGAGCCGGTCGTTTGTGAGCTGCACCTCGTTCACCGGGCCATCCACCGAGAGCACCACCTGGCCGTTTCCCTTGAGGGCGGTCTTGTACCAGAGCAGCCCCTCGCCGGCCCAGAAGGCCGTGAGCATCCGCTCGCGGTGGATGGAGAGCTTGACCTCGCCGTCACTCGCCCAGAAGCACCGCGTGTCGAGAATCCAGCGTTCCCCGGATGCCACCTGCATCAGGTGGTAGCCGCCGAGAGTCGAGTCGAGATAGACGGTGCCAGTGCCGCTGTAGCGGGGCCGCAGCAGCGATTCGTCGGAAAACAACGACACCCACCAGGCTCTCAGTGTCGGCCAAGGCACGTCCATCGCGACCTCGCCCTTCATGTGGTTGAGGGCCCCTCGCTCGGTCCGCACATCATCGTTCTTGAGTGCCACCTTCAACCACCGCATGCCCTCGACATGCTCGATCTTAAATATCGCCATTGATCGATACCTCCGGACCGCGGGTGATGCCGTCCTTCGTCCAATCGCAACTCCAGCCCGGAAAGGCGATCTGCGGGTAGGGATCGGGGGCGATTGCTGCGTCCGAGGCATGCACGATGTCGAACTGCCGGTCGGCGCGGATCCGACCCACACGGAAGTATTTCGTGCAGTGCTGGGTCTTGGGGTCGAGCCGGACGGTGCCGCCGGGGCCGGCGAACTCGAGTCCATCTCGAAACGCCTGACGGACGGCCTCTGTTTCGAACGACCCCGCCTTTTCCACGGCCGCCTTCCAGAGATGCACGAGGCACCAGTCGGGCTCCATGGGATCACCGGTGACGCGGTCGGAGCCGAACTCGTTGCAGAACCCCTCGACCCAGCGACGGTTGGCCTCAGTGTCGAGGCTCTGGAAGTAGGACGAGACGGCGAAATGCCCCTGCACATGCTCCGGGAGCAGACTCCGCAGTTCGTCCTCGGCGATGCTGGTGGACACAACCGGCAGGTTCGCGGGATCGACCTTGGCATCGGCCAGCGCCTGGAAGAGGCCGATATTGCTGTCGCCGTTGACCGTATTGAGCACGCAGTCGGCACCAGACGAAAGAATCTGCTGGACGGCGGCCGTGAAATCCTGATGGCCCAGCGGCAGATAGACCTCCCCGGCGGGTCGGAGATCCTTCGATGCCAGATACTTCTTGGCGACGAAGTTGGCCGTGCGTGGAAAGACGTAGTCGGATCCAAGCAGGAAGAACTTTTTCTTGGCCCCTCCGTCGGGGCCTGTCAGCCAGTCAATCGCGGGCATGATCTGCTGGTTGGGAACGCTGCCGCCGTAGACGCAATACTTCGACGACTCGTCCCCCTCGTACTGCACGGAATAAAAGAGCAGCTTCCGGTATTCCTCGAACAGCGGCAGCACCGCCTTGCGGCTCGTGCTCGTCCAGCAGCCGAACACGGCAACCACGCCTCCTTCGAGCAGCTGCCGCGCCCTCTTGGCGAACATCGCGGGCCGCGACCGGGGGTCGGGCGCCCGGGCCTCGAGCTGGTAGCCGAGCAGGCCACCTGCGGCGTTGATCTGCTCGAAGGCATGCAGTTCGATGTCGCGGAGCGACGTCGCGCTGATCGCCATCGTGCCTGTCTGCGAGTGGAGCAGGCCGACCGGCACGGTCTTCGCGCGGGGCATGATGCCGAGCGAGCAGCCCACGAACAGGACAGGCGAAAGGGCACGCGCCGCGGCGAGCGTGGCGGCGGCCGACTCAGCGATCGCCCGCCGCCGCGAGATGCCGCGGGGACCGGGCAGGAAGGATGTATCTTCGGTGGCCATCGTCACTCCTCGTTCATGCGACGGTAGAGCGTTTCGAAGGCCTCCGCCGTGATGCTCACGTCGCCCCGGAACGGCTGGTTCATGTCGATGATGAGAAACATCATCGTGCCCAGGTATGCGGACAGAATGCCACCGAGCACGAGATGCGTGATGAATTTCATGTCGAACAGCCAGCACATCGCGATCGTGAGCACAGCCCCCAGAATCATCACATACCACATCGATGCGGGCAGTGCCGACTTCACCGAAAACAGCCGCATCCTCCGGCATTCCAGAAAATGGTTGAGTTGCCGCATCGCCTCGGCGTGGAGGATTTCCTGTGCGGGCGTGCGGGGCTGGAAATCGAGAAGTCTGTCATGGAAGGCCTCGGCGCGAATCGTACCCTCCTCCGGGACGATGCCCCGCTGCTGCAGCGGCCAGGCATACTTGATCACATACCGCGTGTAGTCCCGCAGGAGCCACCGCAGGTTTTGACCGTAGGGTTCAGGATAGCGGGAGACGTCTTCGTAGAGGGCCGAGAGGGCCGCGGCCTCGCGGGTCACGTTCGACCCCGCCTCGGAGACGCCCTGATAGGCGGTCACCGCGATGAGGCCCAGCAGGAGCCCGTAGAAGACGCAGAAGCAGGAGAGGATGTAGCCGACGATATCGTTGGCGCCACGGGTGTTCTTGACGAACTGCCGCAGGATCGGCCGCAGCAGGATCAGCCCTGCCCAGTAAAATCCGACGAACACCGCGATCAGGAGCAGTGCCAGCCTGCTGGGCGAAACGTCGTAGATCCAGGAGAAGTCCATGCTCATGGCAGCGTGCAGTCCGGACGTTGTTCGGGGCAAGTGGGCTCGGCGTCAGGGCGGGCTCTCGCCGTTCACGGCCGTGGGGAGAGAATCCTACCAACCGCCGGTGATCACTGCACTTTTTCGCCGTCGAGCGCGTAGATCGCGAGATGACGGCCGTCCGGACCCCGCAATTCCGCGATCCGAAACGTGCCGGACACAGCCACCGGACGGATCGAAAAATTCGCGGTCGTCCCGGGCACCATCCGCACAACCACGCAGTCGTGGAGCAAGGCTCCCGGTCCGAAACAGCATTCCATGTTGTCGCGGACAAGCACAAACTGGGTCAGTCCGGTCTGCTGAAAGCTCGGCAGAATGTAGCCGCGGATCCGCACGCGGCCGTTTTCAAGCGATGTCACCCGCGTGGGCAGCAGGTCGCGGGTGAATGGGTCGCCTTTTTGCATCTCGATCTTGATGTCGTCGAACGAGATGTCCCGCAGGGCCGTCGGTCGGGAGGGCGTGTCGGGCACCGGTGCGGCTGCCGGACCGGTAGCGGCACCGGTAGTCGGCCGCGCTGAGGGCGTGGGTGGGGGCGTGGCTGTTGCTGGTGCGGCGGGGGCTCCGCAGCCGCCGAGGCAGCAGGCCGCGAGCAGCAGTGTCAGTGTGCGGCTAGCGTGCAAAGGCATCCTCGAGGTGGTAGAGCACGCCGCCGTCGATACCCGGAGAGCCCGTGGGACGAATGGCAAACCGACCGGCGATCTT
>JBIIFB010000009.1:0-48321 GCA_044237545.1 Pirellulales bacterium | reverse complement strand
GATGAGCCAGGAGGGGGGATTTGCGGCCCTGTTCGCACTCGACCTGCCGGGGCTGTTCGCCCGGGGCTACGTCGATCCTCTGCTTGTCTCCTGCACCGACGGCGTCGGCACGAAGCTCAAAGTGGCGGTCAACGCCGGCATCCACCACACCGTCGGCATCGACCTGGTCGCGATGAGCGTCAACGACGCCCTCTGCACCGGCGCGGAGCCGCTCTTCTTCCTCGATTATGTCGCCATGTCGCACGACGATCCCGCACTGCTCGAGCAGATCGTGCGGGGCATCGCCGACGCCTGCGTCGAGTGCGAGTGTGCGCTCGTCGGCGGCGAGACGGCGATCCTGCCTGACATGTACCACGGCGGCGACTACGATCTCGCCGGATTCTGCGTGGGCGTGGTCGAGCGGTCCCGCGTCGTCGACGGCCGGCAGATCCAGCCGGGCGACGTCGCCATCGGCATCGCCTCGAGCGGTTTTCATTCCAACGGCTACAGCCTCGTTCGCAAGGCTGTCTTCGAGATGGGCGGGCTCAAGGGCACCGACCGCGTCGAGAAGCTGGGCGGCAGAACCGTCGATGAGCTCTTGCTCGAGCCGACACGGCTCTACGCCCGGCCCGTGAAGGCGGTGCTCCGCCACTACCGTGTGAAGCAGGTCGTGCACGGCATCGCACACATCACCGGCGGTGGGCTCGTCGAGAATCTCGCCCGGATCGTGCCCAACCGGTTGCAGATCGTCTTGGAGCGGGGCGCATGGTCCGTGCCGGGAGTGTTCCCCTGGGTGCAGGCGCTCGGCGGGATCGAGACGGCCGAGATGGAACGCGTCTTCAATATGGGCGTGGGAATGGTGCTGGTCGTGTCGCCCCACTTCGCCGACAGTATCCAACGGCAGCTGGCCGACCTCGGCCACGAAAACTGGAAGATCGGCACTGTGACAGCCGCCACTGCCGACCAGGACCGCGTCGTTCTGCGGTAGCGGTCGATCCACGGCCGCTCGTCAGGCAAAGATCCGCAGCCGGCTCCCTGCTCCGAGGCCGATCGACGCCGCCCGGAGAGACAGCTCGTCGAGGGCCCGTGCCCCCTCGATACCAAGGTCGAGCGTCCAGTCGTTGACATACAGGTCGACATGCTGCATCAGCACATCGTCGTCGAGCTCCTGTGCAAATCCTCGCATCGTTGGCAGGGTGGCGGGCCGATCGGCCAGCGCGAAGCGCAGGGAGTCCTGAATCACCTGCTGCACGGCTTGAATCGTTTCCCGGGGCAGCCGGTTGCTGGCGACGATGCCACCGAGCGGAAGCGGGCAGCCCGTCTCCTCTTCCCAGCGGGTGCCAAGATCCTCGACGAGGCCAAGCCCCCGCTTCTGCCACGTGAACCGTCCCTCGTGGATGCAGACGCCAAAATCCGCCGCGCCGGCCTCCAGCTTCGGCATGATCTCCGAAAACACGGTCTGTTCGACACGCGTCGTGTTCGGGTGAAAAAGCGCAAACAGCAGGGCCGCCGTCGTATGCCTGCCCGGGCAGAGCGTCAGTTGCTGGCTGTTTTTCGGTCGTGTGGCAGCCGCCGCCGACAGCAGCAACGGCCCCACGCCAAACCCCAGTGCCGACCCGCTCGGCAGCACCACGTACTCATCCGCCAGATGAAGGGCGGCGTGGAAGCTCGTCTTGCCGACGTCGAAACCGTTTCCGAGCAGCCGCTCGTTGAGTTGCTCGATGTCGAGCAGCTCAACCTCGAAGTGCAGGCCCCTCCAATCCACCGACTGCGTCAGCAGACCATGGAAGGCGAAGGTGTCGTTTGGACAGGTGGAGATGCCCAGTCGGATGGTCTGGCTCACGAGGCATTCTCCGTGGCCTGGATGATCTGGAGGGCGAGCCTTCCCGCCGCCTCGACCGCGGTGGCCACCTGCCAGCCCGACGTGTTGCGGTCGCCTGCTGTATTGGAGATGCCTCGGACGATGTCGACGGGCACGCCCCGCAGTTGGCAGGCAAACGCCACCGCGAATCCCTCCATGTCTTCCGCCGCCGCGAGAGGAAAGGCCTGCTTCCGAAGCCGGACATCCTCGGCCGACGCCGCAGCCGCGCAGACGGTCAGCAGAAAGTGGGCCCGTTCGCCACCGGCGACGGCATCTGCCCCGGGCGACATCAGGGTGCCGATCTCGTCACCGATCTGGCCCCCACTCCGGGCCGTCGATCCGTCGGCTTCGCCGGGCCACTGCTGCCAACCAAGCCGTGCGGCCGGCACGAACTCACCACCGCTGCCGGCCCCGACGCCGTAGCAGGCGACACGATCGAATCGATACGCCGCACCGACCGCAAGGCGGTCATCAAGTCTGCCGGCGATACCGACGAGAAGCACCCGTTCGGGAGCATGTTCGGCGAGCAGGTATGCCGTGCGGGCAGCCGCGGCCACAGGTCCGAATCCGCAGAGTGCCATGCGGCTGCCGGGCGGCGTGGCGGCAGCCAGAATCGGACCGAGGCTTCGGCGTTCCATCTCGGTCGGAACCAGGATCAGGTGTCGCGGCATCCGCGTGTGATGGTTGTGTTGAAGGGGATGGATCGGCTTCGCCACAGTATACGGGCGACACGATCGCTGACGCGTCCCATACAACGCGTTTCAATGTCCTGCGGCGGGAAGCGGCTTCGAGGCCGCGCGGATCTCAGGCACCGCAGACCGGGATGGGCCTGCCTCTCGGATGGCGGAGAGCACCTGCGTCTCGGTAATCAGGTCGCGGAGCACGATCGGCTCCGGCGGCTGGTCGCCCGGGCGGGCGGCCGGAAAAACGGCCAGCACCGGAATCGACTTGCTCTGCAGGCTCTCGAGCATGAGCTTGATCTCGGGAGAGCCGTCGGTCCAGTCTGCCAGCAACGGCACGACCCGGTTCCGCTCGATCTCGGTCTTCACCTGCGATGTCTCGATCGCCGTGGCGAGATTGTATTTGCAGGTCATACACCAGTCGGCCGAAAAATCGACCAGCACCGTTGCCCCCTTCTGCCGTAGGTCGGCGAGCCGCTCCCGCGAGAATGGCTCCCAAGGGATCACCGACGCGACCGGTCCCAGGAACATGAAGGCGAGGCTGCCCACGGTGGCCACGATGACGCCCGCCTGCAGCCAGCGTCCAAAGCCGACGTCTCCCGCCCGGGCCGCCTGCGCCTTCCCGATCCACCAGCAGGCTGCCCAGATACCGATCAGCAGTGCAAACGTCGGCACGAACCAGTCGCGGTCAAGGAACGTGAACATGAAGACGACTGTGCCGAGCATCACGAAGCCGAGCACCTCCTTGAGCGTCTCCATCCAGGCACCGGGCTTCGGCATCAACTTCACGAGGCCTGGAAAGAGCCCTACGAGAAGGTAGGGCGACGCCATGCCGGTGGCGATGGCGGCGAAGACGGCGTATGTCACACCCGTTGTCTGGGTGAGCGTGAAGCCGAAGACAGGTCCCAGAAACGGACCGCTGCAGGGCGTGGCCAAGACGGTGCTGAGCACCCCCTTGAGAAACGATGCCATCGGTCCCTCCTGCGTCTGCATCGCCCCCGCCTTCGCGCCAATGAAGCCCGGAATCGGGAGCTCCCACACGCCGAGAAACGAGAGTGCAAATGCAAACACGATGGCCGCCATCGCGATGTTGAACCGTGACGACGTAAACTGCTCGCCCCAGGCGAGGTTGGAGCCCGCCAGGCCGATGTTCGCTGCCACGCTGGCCGTTGCGAGCAGGAAGAACACGGCGTAGAGGCCCGCGCAATACCAGAGATTGAGCTGAAAAATCTCCTGCCGGGCCCGACCAGACTGCTGGGCAAACGACATGAGCTTGAGGCCGAGCACTGGCAGCACGCAGGGCATCAGGTTGAGGATCAGTCCGCCGATGAGGCCCATGAGAAGCGCCGCGGGCAGCGAGACGGGCACAGCTCCCCGGGAGTCCCCGGTGGAGGAAGCCGACGCAGAAGCAGGAGGAGAGGCAGTCGCGTCGGCTCCCGGTTTGGCGGCGGACCCGTCGACAGCCGGGAGGGCCGCATCGAGCGGAGTTGCGTTTCCAGCATCGGCCTGGGCCGCGGTCGGGCCGACCGCGCCGGTTCCCGAGCGAAAGGCCGTAAAGGCAATCCGTTCCGGTGGAGTACAGGCATTGTCGCGGCACAACTGCAGGCTCACGGTGCCGCGGACATCCTTCGAATCGCCGCCGGGATTCGCGGCGAGCGGGGCCCTCCAGATCACCACACCAGAGTGTTCCTCGACCACGAGGCCGTTCCAGCCCGGCACATCCTGGACCGTCCGTTTGTGGGGCGGGGCATCCGGCCGAAACGGTGCCGCCAACTTGAACGGCGAATCACTGGCGATGCTGATCCGCGTGGGCTGTGGCCCGCCGGGCTTCTGGTCGAGCGAGTAGAGATGCCAGCCCGTCTCGAGTGTTGCCGTCACGACGAGGACATCAGCCTGCGGAGACGGTTCGATGGTGGCCGTGATCTGGGCCGGACTGCCCAAGGCAGCCGAAATCGCCCCCAGCGGATTCAGCGCAGGATCGGTGAGCGGGTCGGCCGCAACAGCCTCCGAGGCCGCTGCCAGACTGTTCACCGGGAGGAGAGCCAGCACCGTCGCACAGGCAATTGCCAGCGCCATGAGCCTCCGCAGATTCGCTCTCAATCGATCAATACTACGCATGCGTTCCATCTCGCGCCGACGGCCCAGGGAATACCCGTTGCGGTGAAACTTTGTCTCATCCACAAGCCTTCGTAGATCGGCTCCCAGAGTTTACTGGCTGTAATTTCCGACGGTCAATCGCTATTCCCAGCTGTTGGCCGCGTCAAACCGTCCCAGATGCCGGGGAATCCCATCGCTTACGCGTCCCATACAAGCCCCCGGCGTAAGCCGGGGGATCAGCGAACGGACCCGGGGAATCCCATCGCTCACGCTCCGGGCTTGCACGAACCCTGCCGTGCAAGAGCCAAGGCTCGCGCCAGCTCCCCCTCCAACTCCTTAAGGAGTCTATCGATGCGGGCAAGCACGCTCCGAGTCTCGGGAAACTCACGTTGCTCCTCGAGGGTCCAGCGAAACCAATTATCGAGTCCGAACACGACAGCGGTGGCGTGGAGGAGGGGGATGAGACTGTATTCGACAGGGGAGAGCGGACGAACTTGATCATAGGCGGCCAACGCCTCCGGCCAGCGATCCAACAGCGGGAGCCCCTCACGTCCGTCGGGCGGCTTCCAACTCCCCATCAGCCGTGACAGATCGGTGGCGGGTGTATCGATCCCAGCCGCGTGCAGATCGATGATCGCGGTGACCTCGTCGCGGCACGCTTCCGCGAACAACACGTGGTCGCACCAGATATCGCGAACGACTGGCTGCACCATGCAGCGAGTGGGACGCAGGCCAGCCACCCATGACACACATTCCTCGCCGCCGCAGTCGGCGAAGATTGACACCGCTGAGTCGAACCGGCCGATGAGTTCGCCCGTAAAGCCGATCGGTAGCCGCTGGCCGGTGACCGTCGACAACGCCATGCGGCGGGCCCGCCACGGCATCGCGAGGAGCTGTTCAGCCTGCGTGATCCGGCGGCAGAGCCCCGGTGAGACATCCTCGCGGGGCGGGTGGCCGGCGAGCCGGGAGGCGGCGATGTGCAACTGGGCCAGGGCGGTGGCGGCGGCCACCGTCTGCGGCACAGTGGGGCTCGGGACGGCCACCCCCGGCATGAAGCGGGCCAGTTCCCAGAGCATGCCCGCGGCATCAGCCACGACCGTGTCGTTGTCGAGGGTGGACATCACTTCGGGCACCTGACTGATGCCCTCGGCGCGGAGGTGCTGCACGAGCCGATGGACAAACCTGGCCTGGTCACAGGAGGCAGCGGTAGGAAAACTCTTGAGCACCAGTCGCCCGGCAGTGCCCGGTAGCTCCACCGCGTAGACCTGTGAGCCACTGAAACCGGACTGGAAGCCGGCCGTGCCCAGTGCCGCGATGCGTGTCGGCGGCAACGCACTCCAGCGTCGGCAGACTGATGCGAGTAGCGTTGGGGAGGGCATGCGACGGTCTCTTTCTGGTGATACGAACCAGCTTGCAATCGCTGACTTGGAATCACCAGCTTGGAATCACCAACCTGTAGATGATTACCTGTAGATGATTGATGATTACCCGTAGATAATTCGAGTAGATGATTACCTGTAGATAATTCCAGAACCGCGGGGATTCAGACAGCCCGACGTCACGCTCGGCCACCCAAAACAGACCCGCAGGCCTGACGGAGGTCTGAATCAGGCCGGCAGCAGGCCCGTAGCAGGCCCGAAATTGGTCGCCGGCGATGGGCGATGCTAGTCTTGAGTATCTCCCGCCAGCGAAGGCTCCGGGAGACAAGTCCCCACAGCAAACAAGGGAGCGATGCTCGCGATGCACATCAAGCGGACAATGAGTCGGGTGATGATGATGGCTGGAAGCGTGTGCATGGCCGCGTGCCTCGGCGGCCTTGGTATGGCTGACGATGCCCCCGCGAAGGCCGACACGCCGACCCCGCCCGCGCCTGCCCCCGCGACCAAAGATGCCGCCGCGTCCAAGACCGATGCGAGTGCCGACACGAAGGCCGACAGCAAGAGCAACAAGCCCGCCTTCGCCGTGCTCCTCAAGGACGCGACCAAGGTCAATGGCGTCATTCCCCTCTGGCGGAAAGACGACAAGGTCTATGCGGAGCTCACTGACTCCCTGCTCGGCAAGGAATTCTTCGTGCTGATCTCAATCGCACGGGGGATCGGCGACCGGTTCCTGCTCGGCGGCATGAGCCTCGGCTTTGGCGACGACTGGGTATGGCAGTTTCGCAAGGTCGACGACAACATCCAGATCGTGCGCAAGAACGTCCGGTTCTTCGCCGATAAGGGAAGCCCAGAGGAGAAGGCGGTCGACCTCGCCTACACCGACAGCGTGCTCTTCAGTCTGCCGATTGCGACGACCGGCCCCGCGGGCGGCCATGTCATCGACCTCGGGCAGGTCTTCCTCTCCGACCTGCCTCAGATCGCCAAGGAACTGCCCGGTTTTTCCTTCGCGCGGGATCGCTCCACCTGGTCCCGGGTCAAGGGGTTTCCAGACAACGTCGAACTCGAGGTGGCCGCCACCTACGGGTCGAGCGGTAGCCGGGACATCGACACCGTGCCCGACTCTCGGGGCGCCACGATCACCGTGCACTATTCGCTCAGCCTGCTCCCGCAGAATAGCTACCGGCCACGGCTGGCAGACGACCGGGTCGGCTACTTCGTGACGGCACTCAAAGACTTTTCGCAGAACGTTGATGAAGACCGGTTCGTCCGCTTCATCAACCGCTGGAACCTGGAGAAGGCCGACCCCACAGCCCCGGTCTCACCCCCGAAAAAACCGATCGTCTTCTGGATCGAGAAGACCGTCCCATTCAAGTACCGGCAGCCGATCCGCGAAGGCATCGAGGCATGGAACGGAGCCTTCGAGAAGGCGGGCTTTGCCACCGCGATCGAGGTCCGACAGCAGCCAGAGGTGACCGACTGGGATCCCGAAGACGTGAACTACAACACGTTCCGCTGGATCACCGCCGGCGCGAGCTTCGCGATGGGACCATCGCGGGTGAATCCGAGGACCGGACAGATCCTCGACGCTGACATTATTTTCGACGGTGATTTCCTGCGGTTCTGGCGGACGGAATACGAGACCTTCACCCCGCAGAGTGTAGCCCTGCTCACCGGTGGCACGGCCCGCGCGCATGCCCAGACGCACACCCAGGCCCATGCCTGTGGCCTCTGCTCCCTGCTTGGCGGCCACGCCCGTGAGACGGCACTGGCGGCGACGGCGTTGGCCACGACGGCCGAGGGTGGCCTGTCCGAGGCCAACAAGGAGAAACTCGTCGTGCAGGGGCTGACGCTCGTCGCGATGCACGAGGTCGGGCATACGCTGGGCCTGCGGCACAACTTCAAGGGCAGCGCGTATAAGTCACTCGCCGACATCAACGACATCGCGAAGACCGCCGCATCGGGCGCGAGCACGAGCGTCATGGACTACATCCCGGTGAATGTCATGCCGAAGGGAAAGACGCAGGGCGACTACTACACCGCGAAGCTCGGCCCCTACGACATGTGGGCGATCGAGTATGGCTACAAGCCGATCGCAGCCGGCAGCCCCGAAGGCGAACTTCCAGAACTCGAGAAGATCGCCACCCGCAGCGGCGAGCCGGCGCTCGCCTACGCCACCGACGAGGAGACCGAGTTTGGTGATCCCGACCCGCTCTCCAACCGGTTCGACCTGGGGAACGACCCGCTGGAATTCGCGAAGAGCCGGGCCGAACTGGTGGCGCAGGTGATGCCCCTGATCGCCGACCGGATGACGGCCAAGGAAAAGGACGGCCGGTTCGGAGGATATGAACGGGTGCGGCAGGCCTTCGGGGTGCTGCTGGCGGCCCACGGGCAGGCGATGTATACGGCCTCCCGGATGGTCGGCGGCCTGCATACGTCGCGGAGCCACAAGGGGGATGCCGATGCTCCCGCGCCGTTTCGCGTCGTCGAGCCGCAGAAGCAGCGGGAGGCACTCAGCCTGCTCGAGCAGCAGATGTTCAGCTCGCAGCCGTTCACGTTTTCGCCGGAGCTCTACAACCAGCTCGTGGCGACGAACTGGACGCACTGGGGCACCAATCCCCCGGACCGTGAAGACTATCCCGTTCACGACGCGATCCTGATGTGGCAGGCCCGCGTGCTCGGCAGACTGCTCAATCCGATCACCCTCGACCGGATCCGCGACTCGGAACTGAAGGTGCCAGCGGATCAGGACGCCTTCACCACCGCCGAACTGCTCGACCGGCTCACGAAGTCGATCATGGCGGAGGTCGATGCGACCCCGCCGGGTGACTACACCGTCCGAAAGCCGGCGGTGGGAAGCCTCCGGCGTGGCCTGCAGCGGCAATACATCTCCCGGCTCGCGTCGCTGGCCATCGCGCCCAGCGGCACATCCCCCGATGCGCAGGCGATCGCGGCGGCGCAACTGCGGTCGCTCGAGTCGAGGATTGGTACGCTCCTGGCGAAAAACGACGTCAAGCTCGACGACTATTCCCGGGCACATCTGGGCGATCTTCAGGGGCGGATCCGGAAAGTGCTCGATGCCAGCCTTGAACTGACCGGCCCGTGAGGCCGAAAGCCCGGCCTCTCGAAAGGCGACCGGCGACGGGGGTGCGGCTGCTCTCTCTACGCCGTTCTTTCCAAGCCCGTTCTCTCCAAGCCCGTTTTCGCCACGCCCGTTCTCTCCACTTTGCCTGAGCCTGCTGGAGCCTCGTGATGCGTCTGATCGTTGCAGTGCTCAAGCCCTCCCATCTGGAGGCCGTGCGGCAGGCCTTGGCCGCCGTGCACGTCACCCGTCTGACGATCTGTGACGCGCAGGGCTATGGTGCGGTCTTCCCCTCGGGCTGCGACGCGGGCTACGATGCCGACCGTATCGGGGTCGTGCAGCAGTCGGTGATGGAGATCGCAGTGAACGATGACTTTCTGGAACGCACCGTCGACACGATTCGGAGGGCGATGCGGATGGGCAACGCGGCCCGTGGCGGCGGGGCGGACGATCTGCCGAGCCTCGACGAGCAGCTGTTCGTGCTGCCAATCCACGACGCCGTGCAGATCTACCGCGAAGTTCGCGGACCGGAGGCGGTATGACGCTATCGATCAATAGCCCGACGACACACGAGGATCGGGGTGGCGACGGACCGCAGATCCTGCTCGTCTCGCCAGACCTGCTCTCCACCAGCCGGATAGCGGGGCTTGCGCGGGAGGCAGGGGGCCGCATGGACACGCTCCGCAGCCTCGATGACCCACTGCCTGGCGGCCCCTATGATCTGGTGCTGCTCGACCTGCAGGCGGTTAGCGGCGACCCGGCCGTCTTGGTGACGCGGGTGCTCTCCATTCTCGAGCCCCAGCGGGCGGATCCGAAAAAGGCTGTCCGGCTCGTGGCATTCGGGCCGCACGTGGCCAAGGAGCGGCTCGATCAGGCGAAGGCCGCGGGCGCCGATGCGGCGGTGAGCCGTGGCGAACTCCTCGGCGGCTTTCCCGCCTTCATCAAGCGATGGTACGGCTGAGTCAGGCCTCGCCGGCCGGCTCTTCGAGCACCACTTCGTCGAATTCGGTGCCATCGACATCGTGTCGGAGCAGCAGGTAGCCCGCGGTGGCGATCGCCCAGAAATAGCCCCACCCAAACGACGACAAGAGCCATTGGAGCCCCCGCATCCAGAAGGCGATGGCCTGCGCGCCCCACGGGGCCGCCTGCGCCGACGGTCCGGCGGCATTGATTCCCTCCATGGCCATCATGACCGTCGCGGTGCGGTCGTGCCCCATGCCAAAACTGGTGGCCCACATCGCGAGGGTGCCGGTGGCGTCGGCGAAGACGCCCGCGGCAGCCAGTGCCGGCAGGGCCACGAGCAGGGCGATCAGGCCGTAAAAGGCATAGTGCAGAGGTCGCTGGTAGAGATACGAAAACGACGTGGAGATGGCCTGAAAACTATCGCCGCGCTCCACTCCGACGGCCGCCACCATGAGCGGCCAGCCGGCCGCGAGGCCGATGGCGAGGATCGCCAGCACGACAGCGCCCAGCAACACCAGCGGCCAGACCGCTCCGGCCACCGCCAGCCCCCAGTCCGACCGCATCAGCAGACCAAGCAAGGCCCCGGGCACCGACAAGCTGACCATGCCCAGCAGCACGAATGCGACTGCGTTGAACGACGAGAGCCATTTCCGCGTGCCGTACCAGATCGCACCGAACAGCCCTGGAGCGTCTTCGCCGACGAGTTTGAGTGCCACGTGCCGGGTGATGGCGGTGCCGAAGATCGACCAGACGAGCACGAACCAGCCGATCCGCACGAGGGCACCGGTCATCTGGGCAAGGGTCGCCGAGGGTCGAAATGGCACTGCCACGAGCCGGATCACGTCGGCAGCGGTGGAGGGCAGACGATCGACCAGGCCCGCCAGTGCAGGCAGCACGTCCTGGCTTGGCGTCAGCAGGCGGCCACCTGCGCGGAGCATGGTGGAACCTGTGGGAACGATCGTGGAGCCTGGCGGAAGACTCGTGGAACTTGGCGGAAGGACCAGGCCATCGGCCGCCGGTTGGTGACGTGTCGCGGCCCCGGCGATCAGATCGGCTGCGTGGTCGACGCCGGCCAGGTGCATGCGATCGGCAAGAGACCATCCGGCCCACGTCGCCAAGGATCCAAGTGCGGCCAGAAGGATCACGGTCGGGGCGAAAGCGCTGCCCGCGGCACGAAACAGCAGCCACCACGGGAGTGCTTCGCTCCACTGGATCTCGTGCACGATCCTGCCTGCCTGCGCGCCATTCTGCGCGACAGTTTGGGCGGCTTCCTGCGCGACTTCTCGGGAAAGGCCCTGCTGGATCGGGGTCGGACTGGTGGTGTCGGACATGGTTTCATCCTCGTCATTCATGCAGATGGAGGCATTCAATGCAGCATCGTGGATCGTCCACGAAACCGATCCTCCACGCGGGCTGTTTTCCTACGGGCCGGGAGTATACGCCGAAGCACCGCATTCGGCAGCGTGCCCGTTGGAATCCGTGAGATGGGGAATCCCATCGCTCACGCTCCGGGCTTGTATTCCCATACAAGCCCCCGGCGTAAGCCGGGGGATCGGAAGCCACACGCAGCGTTGTACCAAACGTCACGCCGACACAATCGCTCACGCTCCGGGCTTGTATCCTACTCGTCGCTCTCTTCGTCGTCGGTCGACTGCTTGTCGTCCGGCACCGCATAGGCCTCGTCGAGCCAGCGACCAAGATCGATCAACCTACATCGGTCACTGCAGAAGGGGGCAGTCGGCGTGGAGTCGAGCCTGACGTCGGCATCGCACAACGGGCATCTGGGCATCGTTCACTCCGATCCCTTTGAACCGCCGCCACCGGAGTCCGATTTGCCCGAGTCGGGCTTCTTGTCCCCCTCGGGCTTCCCGCCGGAATCGGCGGCGGCACCCTTCTTGTACGACTCACTGCGGTAGTCGGTCTTGTAGAAGCCGGATCCCTTGAACACGATCGCCCCGCCGGCCCCGATCAGCCGTCGCAGCTTTTTTTTGCCGCATTCGGGACAGGTCTTCTTCACGCTGTCGGTCATGGACTGGAAGAGTTCAAAGGCGTGCCCGCAGCCGTCACAGACATAATCGTAGGTTGGCATGGGTTCACTCTCCCTTGGAAACAAAGACCTGAGCCGGTCGTACCACCCGATCGTGCAGCCGGTAGCCCTGGCTGGCGACCCCCACCACGATGCCCGGCGCTACCCCGGGCACGACCTGTTGCAGAATCGCCTCGTGGACATTGGGATCGAAAGGCTGGCCGTCAGTTTCGATCGTTCTGCAGCCATGCCCGTCGAGCACCTTCTCGAGCTGTTGGGCCGTCATCCGGAATCCCGACCGCAGGCTGTCGACGTCGGCTGTATTGTCGCTGGCCTCGATCGCCCGGCGGACGGTGTCGAGCACCGGAAGAAGGTCTCGGAGCAGGTCGATCTCCCGGTAGCGGAGCGCGTCCTCGTATTCCCGGCGCGAACGCTTGCGAAAGTTTTCGAGTTCCGCCTGGGCCCGGAGGACGCGATCCTCCGCGTCCCGCACCTGTTGGGCGAGGGCGTGGCCGGCCGGCACCTGGCCAGCAACCGCATCGTCCGCCTCCGATCCGGCGAACCGCTCCTCTGACGTTTCATCGGAATCGTGATGATCGCCTCGCGTCATGACCTGTTCTCCTTCTTCGCTCTGGGTTTGTCGTCACGGGGTTTCTCGTCACGGGGTTTCTCGGCCGGGCTGACGGCTTCTTTTGGCTGGAAATATTCAGCCAGCGTGCTGAAAAAGCTGGATCGTTTCGGGCTCACGGCCTTCTGTTCCTCGGCCGCCAGATCCCGCAACAACTGTTCAGCTTTGGGGGAGAGCGTTTTCGGCACCTCGACGTGCACATGCACGTGAAGATCGCCGATGCCCCGGCCCCGCACCTCCGGCATGCCGAGCCCCTTGACCCGGATCACGGCACCCGCAGCCGTGCCGCGGGCAATGGCAAGGGGCTTGGCCCCGTCGAGTGTCGGCACCTCCACAGTCGCCCCCAGGGCAGCCTGGCTGAATGTGATCGGCACCTCACAGTGCAGGTCGCGGCCCTCGCGGGAGAGAAACGGATGCTCCTCAATTTCGATCACGCAGTAACAGTCGCCCGGGGGCCCGCCGTGGGCTCCCGGCTCCCCTTCGCCCGCCAGTCGAACACGCACGTCACGGTCGACCCCGGCTGGAATCGTCACTCGACGCTCGACGTGTTCGATGGTCAGCCCCTCGCCGCCACAGTCAGGGCACTTCTCCCGGATAACGGTGCCCGCGCCACGGCAGGAAGGGCAGGTCGTCTGCAAGCGAAAGACGCCCGCCGATTGAATCACCTGCCCGTGCCCCGCGCAATATTCGCACGGCTGCGGCTTCGTACCCTTCTTCGCGCCGCTGCCGTCGCAGGTGCTGCAGGGCTCGTGCCGGGAAAACTCGACCGTCTTCGCAGCCCCCCGGGCCGCCTCCAACAAGGAGAGCGTAACGCTCGAAAAAACATCGCGTCCTTGCCTGGCCCGATTGCCACGGCGACCACCGCCAGCGGCCCCACCTCCGAACAGGTCGCCGAAGGCGTCGAAGATATCGGATAGATCGTTGAACTCGTGCCGGCCCCCCCCCTGAAGACCCGCATGGCCATACCGGTCATAGCGGGCCCGCAGTTCATCGTTCGACAGCACCTCGAAGGCCCGGGCCGCCTCCTTGAAGCGGTCTGATGCCTCGGCGTTGCCGGGATTCTTATCGGGATGAAAGCGGATCGCCAGTTTGCGGTATGCGTCGGCGATCTCCGCACCACCGGCGCGGCGTTCCACCCCAAGCACTTCGTAGTAATCGCGCTCGTTGGCCATGTCGCGGCGGTCAAGACGTAAACGCGGACAGTGTCACCGCGTCAGCGTCGCCTTCCTTGTCAGAAACGCTGGATGAAAGCCGCTGGATGAAGTCCCTCAACGAGAGGCACCGGGGGCGAGGGGTTTTAGCGAACGCTGCCCTCGGCCCGATGTTTCTTGGCGTCATCCTTGTCAAGGTTGGTCACGAGCGCCTCGGTCGTCAGCATCAGACCGGCGATGCTGGCCGCATTGATCAACGCCACCCGAACGACCTTCACCGGATCGATGATGCCCGCTTTGATCATGTCGACATACTCGCCCTTGTTGGCATCGTAGCCCATGTTGAGGTCCTTATCGGCCACCTCGTCAGCCACGACCGCACCGTCGATGCCACCATTCTCAGCAATCTGCCTGATGGGGGCCTCGAGCGAATGCAGCACGATGTCGATGCCGATCTTCTCATCCCCCTTGGCCTGCGACCGGGCCTTCTCCACCGCTTCGCGGCAACGCAGCAGGGCCACGCCACCACCGGGAACGATGCCCTCTTCGACTGCGGCCCGCGTGGCATGCAGGGCATCCTCGACGCGAGCCTTCTTCTGCTTCATCTCGGCTTCGGTTCCTGCGCCGACCGAAACGATGGCCACGCCACCGGTCAGCTTCGCCAGCCGCTCCTGCAACTTTTCCTTGTCGTACTCGCTTTCGGTGCCCTCAATCTGCGTGCGGAGTTGCTGCACCCGCGCCTTGACGTCGTCCTGCTTGCCGGCACCCTGCACGATCGTGGTCTCGCTCTTGTCGACCGTGATCTTCTTGGCCCGCCCCAGATGCGAGAGGTCGAGATTCTCGAGCTTGATGCCCAGATCCTCGGAGATCAGCGTGCCGCCTGTCAGGGTGGCGATGTCGCCGAGCATGGCCTTGCGACGGTCGCCGAAGCCTGGAGCCTTCGAGGCGCAGATGTTGAGCACTCCACGGAGCTTGTTGACCACGAGCGCCGTCAGCGCGTCGCCATCGACATCCTCCGCGATGATCAGCAGCGGCTTGCCGGACTGGGCCACCTTCTCGAGAAGCGGCAGCAGGTCGCGGAGATTGGAAATCTTCTTCTCGTGGATGAGGATCAGGGCGTCGTCCAGTTGGCAGACCATCTCGGCCGGCTTGTTGATGAAGTACGGCGAGACAAATCCCTTGTCAAACTGCATGCCATCGACGAATCGCACGGTTGTCTCGGTGGTCTTGCCCTCTTCGACGGTGATGACACCGTCCTTGCCGACACGCTGCAGGGCCTCCGCCAGCAACTCGCCGATCGAGTGATCGTTGTTGGCACTGATCGCCCCAACCTGCGCGATTTCCTGCGGCCGCTCCACCTTTCGCGCCATCTGCATGAGCCGCTCGACGGCCGCTGTCACCGCCTTGTCGATGCCGCGACGTACAGCCGTCGGATTGCTGCCGGCCGCGACGTTCCGCGTGCCCTCGCGGAAGATCGCCCGAGCGAGCACGGTGGCCGTGGTCGTGCCGTCACCGGCCAGGTCGGAGGTCTTCGTCGCCACTTCATTGACGAGTTTGGCGCCCATGTTTTCAAAGGGATCTTCCAGATCCACTTCCTTGCTCACCGTCACGCCGTCCTTGGTCACAGTGGGACCGCCGAACGACTTGTCGATGATTACGTTGCGGCCGGTCGGCCCCATCGTCACCGCCACGGCGCCGGCAAGTTTCTCGACGCCCTTGAGCAGCTTGGCGCGGGCATTGTCATCAAACAGCAGTTGCTTGGGCACGAGTCGATACTCCTGGAAAGTGGCTGACGGATGTCTGAAAAAGTGGGAAGGACCTGTCACATACTCTCTTGCTCACCGGTGGGACGGCGGGGCCGCACGACCGAGATACCGGCCTGATCAGCCAATCACCTTCGCGAGAATGTCGCTCTCGCGCAGGATCTTCACATCGTGGCCGTCGACCTCGATGTCACTGCCCGAATACTTGCCGTAGATCACCTGGTCGCCGATCGCCACGGACAGCGGGGCACGCCCACCGGTCTCCAGAAGCTTGCCGGGGCCCATCGCCACAACGTGGCCACGCTGCGGCTTTTCCTTCGCGGAATCGGGCAGCACGATGCCGCCGGCGGTTCGCTCCTCCGCCTCAACGGGCTCCACCACCACGCGGTCTTCGAGCGGACGGATCTTGAGATTCTTGGCTGCCATGTGTCAGTCACTCCAAAACGGGGAAGAAGAACAAGAGTTAAAAACAGGAATCTGAAAAGCAGTTTACAAACGGGATACCGGTTTCAGCCGGGCGGAAATCGGCGGTTGATCACATCATGCCGCCCATGCCACCCATGCCCGGCATGCCGCCCATGCCCGGCATGCCACCGCCCATGCCACCCCCCATGCCGTGATGGTCGTGGCCTTCGCCACCCCCATCTTCCTCGGCCTTCGGGATCTCGACGACCAGCGAGTCGGTCGTCAGCAGCAGGGCCGCCACGCTCGCCGCATTCTGCAGTGCGGTGCGTACCACCTTGGCCGGATCGATCACACCGGCACTCACAAGGTCACAATATTCACCCTTGTCGGCATCATAGCCGTCGTTTTTGCCCTTCATGTGCCGTACCCGGTTGACCACAACCGAACCGTCCGTGCCGGCATTGTTGGCGATGGCCTCGAGCGGATACCGCAACGCCTGCTTGACGATCGTTGCGCCCATCTTTTCGTCGGCGTCGAGTTCACCCTTCGCGATCAGGTTCTCGATCGACTTCTCGCTCCGCAACAGGGCCACACCACCGCCAGGAACCACGCCCTCGGCGAGTGCTGCCTGAACGGCGCTCTTGGCATCGTCGATGAGGGCCTTCCGCTCCTTCATCTCGGTCTCGGTCGCAGCTCCGACGTTGATCTGGGCCACACCGCCGGCAATCTTCGCGAGCCGCTCCTGAAGCTTTTCGCGATCGTAGTCGCTGGTGGTCGCTTCGATCTCAGCCCGGATCTGCTTGGCCCGACCGTCGATGGCATCCCGTGTGCCGGCACCGCTGACGATCGTCGTGTTCTCGGCCTCGATGATCACCTTCTTCGCCCGGCCCAGGTCGCTGAGCTTGACCGCATCGAGCGTAATCCCCAGGTCTTTGTAGATCGCCTGGCCGCCCGTCAGCGCCGCCAGATCCCCCATGATCGCCTTCCGGCGATCGCCGTAGCCCGGTGCCTTGATCGCCACCGACTGCACGATGCCGCGGAGTTTATTGACCACGAGCGTCGCGAGCGCCTCCCCCTCGACATCTTCGGCGATCACTACGAGCGGCTTGCCCGCCTTGCTGATCGCCTCGAGCAAGGGCACGAGATTCTTGGCACTCGAGATCTTCTCTTCGAAGATCAGGATGTAGGGGTTTTCCATCTCGCAGACCTGCGATTCCGCGTCGGTCACGAAGTGGGGCGACAGGAAGCCGCGGTCGAACTGCATGCCTTCGACAACGTCGACGGATGTCTCGGCCTGCTTGCCCTCCTCAACGGTGATCACGCCGTCCTTGCCCACCTTGAGGAAGGCGTCGGAAAGCACATTGCCGACCGTCGGATCGTTGTTGCCTGCGATCGTGGCGATCTGCATCAGTTCCTTCTTGTTCTTCTCATTGATCGGCGTGGCCATTGCGAGGATCGCCTTCGACACGACCTCGACGGCACGGTGAATACCGCGAGCCAGCGCCATCGGGTCTGCCCCCGCGGCGATCATCTTCAGGCCCTCGCGAAAGATCGCCTCGGCGAGCACTGTCGCCGTGGTCGTGCCGTCTCCCGCCACGTCATTGGTCTTGCTGGCGGCTTCCTTCACCAACTGCGCACCGAGATTCTCGAACGGATCCTCGAGATCGATGTCCTCGGCAACGGTGACGCCGTCCTTGGTGACCTTCGGCGAGCCCCAGCCCTTGTCGAGAACGGCATTGCGGCCACGTGGGCCCAGCGTGCTCTTCACTGCTCTGGCCAGCTTCGAAACACCGGCGAGCAGCGGCTGACGGGCCTCATCGTCGAACACCATTTGTTTGGCCACAGGAAACTCCTCCAAAAATTGACGAGGTACTGAAAATAGACGAGGTACAGGAAGAAGACGTGTTGAATTGGCAGTCCCTGACGGGGCGACGTTCAGGGGAGCAACCGGCGTGCCAAAGTGTATAGGTTTCGGTGAGGGGCGATCGGTCCGGCTTTCTTTGCCGCACCAACCGGGGATGTTTTCAGTGCACTCTACGCCCGAGTCACTGTGTGCCGTTTTGGCAGGGAATGTGTTCTGGTCGCTTCACAGGGGGGCTGTCATGGCGCCCAATCGATCGTGCCCTCCAGCCCGCGGACAAAAGCCGCCAAGAGGTCGGCCGTGCGATCGGCGTCGTCGAGTGAGATCGTCTCCACCGCCGAATGCATGTAGCGATTGGGCACGCTGACGAGGCCTGTGGCCACACCGGCGCGGGTGGTCTGGAGGACATTGGCATCGGTCGGCGTCGCCCGGCCGCTGGCACCCATCTGGAACGGGATCTCGTGGGCCTTGGCGGCCGCAACGAGCCGGTCGACCACGTGCGGATTCATGTTGGGCCCCCGGTAGACAACCGGGCCCTTGCCGAGCCCCACGTCGCCTTCCGATTTCTTGTCGATCGTGGGGCAGTCGGTGGCATGGGTCACGTCGACAGCGATGGCGACATGTGGATCGACGCCGTAGCAGCTTGTCTGCGCCCCGCGCAGGCCAATCTCCTCCTGAACCGTCGACGCCACAAAAAGGCCGCAGGGCAGGGGGCCCGCCGCCACCGCCCGCCGAAAAGCCTCCAGGACCACCCACAGCCCGACCTTGTCGTCCATCGCCACGGCGCAGGCGAGATTTCGCCGCAGCGGCTGAAACCTGAGTTCGAACGTCACTGGATCACCGATACGGACCACGCTCTCGACCTCGGCCTTGTCGCCGGCGCCGATGTCGATCCAGAGGTCTTTCATCTTCGGCACAACCTTCCGCTCCTCCTCCGTGAGCAGGTGGATCGGCTTCCGGGACATCACGCCATTCACCGGTCCGGACGCGGTCCAGATGACGACGCGGGCCCCGACGAGCTGGATCGGATCCCAGCCGCCGATCGGCTGCACCGAAAGAAAGCCATCGCAGTCGATGTATTGAACGATCAGACCGATCTGGTCGCAGTGGCCGGCCAGCATCATCCGCATGGGGGCGGTCGGGTTTTTGGCCCCAATCACGTTGCCGTGGGCATCGGTGACGACGGTGTCGGCGATGCCCGCCAGGTAGTCCCGCACAACCCGTTGGATCGGCTGCTCGTAGCCGGACGGGCTCGGGGTTTCGAGGAGACGCACGAGAAATTCACGGGCCGACGTTTCCAAGGCTTGAAGCTCCTTCACGGCGATGCATGGACAAGTTCAACGCTGCCGACCGTTGTACGCGATCCGCGAAAAACCTGACAGCAGCCCGGCAGAGAGGGCCTGCGTCGCACCGCTCCCCGCGGCGGCGGGCTTTGAAGCGGTCTGGTCGCTCCCGCGGATTCGTCCGGGAACCGCATGCCGTGCTTCCAGCCACAGGCCCGTCTCATTACGATTCAGGGGCACTTCCTGCTGTCTTGGAGTCGATCCCGCCATGAGCGCACCAGTCCGCGTCGGAGTTGTCGGTTTGGGCACCGTCGGATCGGGTGTCGTCCGCCTGCTCGTCGAGTCGGCCGACCATATCACCCGGCATGCCGGCCGGCCGATCATCCTCGAAAAGGCGGTCGTCCACGATGTCACCAAGCCGCGGAATGTCACCGTGCCGAACGGACGGATCTCGGCCGACATCCGCGATATCTCCGAAGATCCCTCGATCTCAGTGGCGGTGCTGCTCGTCGGAGGCCTCGAGCCGGCCCGGTCGATGATGATCGAACTGCTCGAGCACGGCAAAGATGTCGTCACCGCCAACAAGGCGTTGCTCGCCGAACACGGACCTGAACTCTTCGAGCTGGCCCGGAAACGGGGCCGCTCGATCGCATTCGAGGCAGCCGTCGCCGGCGGCATCCCGATTGTCGCCGCGATCGGCGAGTGCCTGGCCGCCAATCGCATCGAGTCGATCCGCGGCATCCTGAACGGCACGAGCAACTTCATCCTGACGCGGATGGAGGAAGACGCCGCCGATTACGCAGACGTGCTCAAACTTGCTCAGGCCAAGGGCTTTGCCGAGGCCGATCCCTCCATGGATGTCGACGGCACCGACGCCACGCAGAAGCTGGCGATCCTCGCCCACCTGGCATTCGGCGTCTGGGTGCCGTGGGCCGAGATTCCACGGACCGGCATCGACGGACTCGATCTCGATCTCCTGCGGTATGCCGGCGAACTGGGCTACCGCATCCGGCTTGTGGCCGTAGCCAGCCGCAGCGACGGCCGGCTCGCGATGCGAGTGGCACCGGCGCTTGTGAAAATCGGCACGCCGCTGGCGGAAACTCGCGGCGCCTACAACGCCGTCAGCATCGTGGGCGACGCGGTCGGGCGGATGTTTTTTCACGGCCTGGGGGCCGGGCAGATGCCGACAGCCTCGGCCGTCGTGGCCGACATCATCGACACGGTGGTGGGCCGGGCGGCGATCACGTTTCGCACGACCGGCGTGCTTGAGGCCGAGACGCCCGCCGCCAAGATGAGCGACACCGAGTCCCATGAGCGGCATTTCCTGCGGATCCGCGTCAAGGATCAGCCGGGCGTGCTGGCGAAGATCACCGGCACGCTCGGCGAGCATGGGATCTCGATCGCCTCGGTCATCCAGCACGACGTTTCAGGCTCCTCGGATGACGGCGTGCCGCTGGTGATCATGACCCACGCCTGCGGGTCGACCGCCGTTCAGAAAGCCGTCGCCACGATCGACACGTCGGACGTCGTTCGCGGCAGGAGTGTCTGCCTGAGCGTGCTCGAGGAGTGATAGGCTGCTTGCAGCAGGCCTGAGCACATTCGGCCGGAGCAAAGCAGGCCACAAAGAGCCAGAGAAAGCCAAGGAAAGAACCATGCCCAGAAAATATGTGATTGTGATTCCCGATGGTGCGGCCGACGCTGCCCAGGCTTCGCTCGGTGGGAAGACGCCCTTTCAGGCGGCCCGCACCCCCGCAATGGACGCACTCGCCGCCCGTGGCCGGGTGGGACTCACGAACCACGTGCCCGACGGCCTCCCTCCCGGTTCGGAGGTGGCCTGCATGAGCCTGATCGGCTACGACCCGCTCGTCTATTTCACCGGTCGCGCCCCGCTCGAGGCGGCCGCCCAGGGAATCACGCTCGGGGCCGACGACTGGGCCGTGCGGTGCAACCTCGTGACCGTCCGAACGAGCGCGACCGTCCGAACGAGCGCGACGGCCGGCGACGGTGGCGACGGTGGCGACGCCCTGATGGAAGACTTCACCGCCGGCCATATTTCTACGGAGGAGGGCACAGAACTCCTCGCCGCGGCCCAGCGTGGCCTGGCGGCCGATTTTCCAGAGCTTGCCGAAAGGTGGAACTTCAAGCCGGGCGTCAGCTACCGCAACCTGCTCATGTATCGTGGAACGGCAGGCACAGCCTCACCGCTGGGAGCCGACCTGCGGGCGACGCCGCCGCACGACCTGATGGACAAATCCGTTGCCGACTCCTTCCCTCGCGGCACCGGCAGCCGATTGCTCACGGAGATCATGGCGAGGAGCAGCACATGGTTCGCCGGCCATCCGGTCAACGCAGCGCGGATCGCGGCCGGCAAGCGGCCCGCGACGCATGTCTGGCTCTGGGGTGTGGGCCGCGCGCCGGCGATGGAGCCGTTCGCCAAGAAATACGGCACGAACGGCACGATGATCACCGCCGTGGATCTGCTGCGCGGGCTGGCGTCGCTGGCCGGTTGGAAGAGGCTCGAGGTGGCCGGCGCCACCGGCTATCTCGACACCGATTATGCAGCCAAGGGTCGGGCGGCGATCGCTGAACTGGCCACAGCCGATCTCGTCTGTGTGCATGTCGAGGCCCCGGACGAGGCGAGCCATCAGGGCGACGCGGCGGAGAAGGTGAAGGCGATCGAGGAGATCGACACGAAAATCGTGACGCCGATCGCGGAGCATCTGGCGGGCGTGGGCGACCACCGGATTCTGATCTGCCCCGACCATCCCACCTTCATCTCGACGAAGACGCATTCTCGTGGCCCCGTGCCGTTTCTGATGGCCGGCAGCGGCATTCAGCCCAACGGCCAGCAGACCTACGACGAGATCGCAGCTGCAGCGGGTGGGGCGTCGATCCTGCCCGGCTGGAAGCTGATGGGCGATTTTTTGCGAAGCGAGTGACCACACCAGCCGCGCCCGCGTGGCGCAGGGAGAAAATGTCGATGGCCCTCGTGGTGCAGAAGTTCGGCGGGACGAGCGTGGCCGATCCCCAGAAGATCCTCGCGGCCGCCCAGAAGGCGATCGCCCGGCAGCAGGCGGGCCACCAGGTGGTGGTCGTGGTCAGCGCGATGGGCCACCAGACCGACGTGCTCGTCGACCTGGCCAAGCAGATCTCCGACCGGCCGAGCGCCCGCGAGATGGACATGCTGCTGTCGACTGGCGAGCAGGTGAGCGTGGCCCTGTTCGCCATGGCGATCCAGTCGCTGGGACACAAGGCCGTCAGCCTCACCGGCGCGCAGATCGGCATCCGGACCGACTCGACCCACACGAAGGCCCGCATCAGGTCGATCTCGACCGACCATGTCAAGAAACTGCTCGACGACGGTGCGATCGTGATCGCCGCCGGCTTCCAGGGCATCGACCAGAACGGCAACATCACGACGCTCGGCCGCGGCGGCTCCGACACGACCGCGGTGGCTTTGGCGGCCGTGCTCAACGCCGATCTGTGTGAGATCTACACCGACGTCGACGGCATCTACACGACCGACCCGCGGATGCTGCCGAAGGCCCGTCGCCTGGCGTCGATCAGCTACGACGAAATGCTCGAACTGGCCAGCCTCGGCGCGGGCGTAATGCACTCCCGTTCGATCGAGTTTGCCAAGAAGTTCGGAGTGAAGGTGCTCGTGCGATCGAGCTTCAAAGACATGCCCGGCACGGTGATCCTCGCCGCCGAGGAATCGACGCCCAGGCCCGCCAGCGGCGTGGCGCTTGCGAAGGACGAGGCGCGGATCACCCTGGAAAACGTTCCCGACCAGCCGGGGTCGAGCCACGCGCTTTTTTCGCAGCTCGCCGCCTCCGGGATTGCGGTCGACATGATCGTGCAGAACGTGGGGCAGGGGGGGCAGGCCGACATCTCCTTCACCGTGCCGGTCGACGACCTGCCCGAGTCGCTCGAACTCTCCAACCGGGTCGCACAGCAACTGGGCGCCACCGGCGTGTCGCATGATGCGGAGCTCGCCAAGGTCTCGGTGGTAGGCGTGGGCATGGCCAACGCCGAGGGCGTCGCCGGTCGGATGTTCACGGCGCTCTCCCGCGAGAGGATCAACGTCCGCATGATCACGACCAGCGAAATCAAGATCTCCGTGCTCGTCGACCGCAAGGATGGAGTTGCAGCCGTGCAGGCGGTGCACCATGCCTTTGGTCTCGAGGCCGAGACGGCCGCGGGCGACGCCGATGTCGCAGGATCGCATATGGTGAAGTCGAGCCCGCTCGACGTGGTCCGCCGGCTCGAGGGAATGGAGGACTTGGCGATCGAGGACTGCCAGCTCGACGCATCACAGGCGCTCGTGACATTCACCGACCTGCCCGACACGCCGGGCGTGGCGGCGGACGTGTTCGAGGAGGTGGGCCGGGCGGGGCTGTTTGTCGACATGATCGTGCAGAGCCATCCCCGGGAGGGCCGGGCGGAGATATCGTTCACCGTCCCGGCAGAGAACCGCGACACGGCCATCGAGGTCGCTCGCAGGATCGCCGCCAGCCGCGGGGCCCGCGTCGCCGACGTGCCTCACGTGGCGAAGCTCTCGATCACGGGGGTCGGTATCCGCAGCCACGCGGGCGTGGCCGACCGTCTCTTCAAGCCGCTGGCGGACGAGGGGATCAACATCGACCTCGTCAGCACGAGCGAGGTCCGCCTGAACGTCGTCGTGGCCGCCGAGCATGGTGAGAAGTCGCTCGAGGTGCTCCGCCGCGCGTTCGGCCTGCCGCCGGCATAGCGTTGGCCTCGCCGGCACGGTCTGCCACCGCATGCCTCCAGTCGTACCGCCAGACGAGTAATCGCCGACTTGCGGAAGTGCCATTGGCCGGGCTACCCTTCATCATCCTGCGGACGAGGGTTCGCGTGGGGCGTGGCCTCCGGGTACCGGAAACCTTAGACTCCGCGTGATGGATACCTCGGTCGATGCCATGACGCCGCTGATCGATCCGACCAACGACACCGCCGCCGAGGCTGATGCGGTCCAGTTGGCCTGCATCCGTCGAATGTCGCCCGGGGAGCGATTGCAGGCGGGCTGCAGGATGTCGCAGCGCGGCCGTCGCCTGGCCTTCGATGCGATCCGTGTCCGCTGCCCGAACGCCGACGACATGGAGATCCGTCTCCGTTTCATCGAGCTCGCCTATGGAGCCGATCTTGCCGCCGACGTGCGGCGCTGGCTGCTGGATCGAGCCATTCCTCGCGGCATTCGGCGATGACTTCTACGTGAGTCCGCAGGCTGTCCGGCATGCCGTCGAGCATCGATCATGCTTCAACCTCATCCACCTCCCCACCGCGTACAAAGTGGACGTGTTCGTCAGCCGCGGCCGACCGTTCGACGTCTCTGCCATGACGCGCGCCGTTCTCCGGCCACTGGCCGAAGAGGATCCGTTGCGGGTGCCGGTGGCAACTGCCGAGGACTCGATCATCGCCAAACTCGAATGGTTTCGGCTCGGAGACGAGTCGTCGCAGAGGCAATGGGACGATGTTTCCCGGCTTGTGGCTCTGCATGGTCCATCACTCGATGTCGCCCACATGCGACGGATGGCCGAATCGGTAGGCGTGCTGGACCTCCTCGCCCGTCTTCTCACCCGAGGTGGTCGCTGACGATCGCGCTGACGCGGCCACCAGATACGGAGGGCCTGGCAGAATCCGAGCGCGTCAGGCGTCGAACAGCTCTCGTAGGAGGGGCGATAGCCCCAGTGATTCCTATGCCCAACGCCCCGCGGGACGGTTCACGACGCGATTCCCGTGTAGACGTGTCCTTCGTTGGCATCGATCCGCTCGGGACGTCCGGCATGGAAATAGACGAGTTTCTTATGGTCCAGGCCCATGAGATACAGGATCGTCGAGTGCAGGTCGTGCACGTGCAGCCGGTTCTCAACCGCATGGAGGCCGATCTCGTCGGTGGTCCCGTGCACCGTGCCACCGCGAACGCCACCGCCGGCCATCCACATCGTGAAGCCGGTCGGATTGTGGTCCCGACCATCCCCCTTCTCACTCATCGGCGTGCGGCCAAACTCGCCCCCCCACACCACGAGCGTGTCGTCGAGCAGACCGCGGCGCTTCAGGTCGGCGAGCAGCCCCGCCACCGGCTTGTCCATCTCGCGGCACATCGTGGCATGATTGGCCTCGATCCCCTTGTGGGCGTCCCACTTGCTCCCCGCGCCATGGTAGCACTGCACAAACCGTACGCCCCGCTCCACGAGCCGGCGGGCGAGCAGGCAGTTGCGGCCGAAAGCAGCGGTCGCCTTGTCGTCGAACCCGTAGAGGGCCTTCGTCTCAGCGGTCTCCGACGAGAGATCCACCGCTTCGGGGGCGTGGGCCTGCATCTGAAAGGCGAGTTCGTAGGAGCGGATCCGGGCGTTGAGCTCGCTGTTTTCGTCGCGGCCCGCCTCATGCCGACGATTGCGTGACTGCAGATAGTCGAGCGCCAGTCGCTGCTGGGCGGCTGTCACATGGCTCGGCGGGGCGAGGTTGGGAAACGGTTGCCCCTCGACTTCGAGTGCCGCCCCCTGGTAGATCGCCGGCATGAAGCCGGTGCCCCAATTCCGCGGGCCGTTGACGACGACGTCCTCCCGGTCCTGCATCACCACAAACGCCGGCAGGTTTTCGTTTTCCGTGCCGAGGCCGTAGGTCACCCAACTCCCAAGCGCGGGCCGCCCCGCGAATTGAATGCCGGTGTTCATCTGGCAGACCCCCCCGGAGTGATTGATGCCGTTGGTCCAGCACGACCGGATCACCGCCAGTTCATCGGCCTGCGTGGCGATGTGCGGCAGCCAATCGCTGATCCACAGGCCTCCCTCACCGTGCTGCTTCCACGTGCGCCTGGAGGCGAGAATGGGTGAGTCGAACTCTCCCATCGATGTGATCACGCGGCCGAAGCTCTTGGGCACGGTCTGCCCGGCGAGTCGGTCGAGGGCCGGCTTCGGATCGAAGAGGTCGATGTGGCTTGGGCCGCCTTCCATGAAGAGGAAGATCACGCTCTTGGCCCGCCCGGCGACATGGGGAGGCTTGGCCGCCAAGGGCGACGGGCCTGACGTTTGGCCCGCCACCGAGGCCGCCGCCGGCCCAAGCAGGCCGGCGAGGGCTACCGCCCCGAAGCCGGCACCGGAGGATGTGAGCATTTCACGACGGGTGAGAAAGGTCATGGTGATGTCCTCAGTCAAGCCTTGGTCCAGAAGGGCTTTATCCAGTAGGCCTCAATCCAGAAGGGCTCAGTCCAAATAGAGCAGTTCATTGTCGTTGATCAGGGCATGAACGAGGGCGGCCCGTGCCTGTTCTCGCGGTGAGAGTCGGTCCTTCGCGTCGACCGCCACGTGGGCGTGGTGGCCGTGGCCCGACGCGTCGTGGCCAATCGCAGCAGGATCGTCAAACCGCCAGTCGAGCACCGCCTCACGGGAATCGCCGGCCTCAATCTCGGCAGCCGACAGACGAGCGGCATCGAGTTGGAACCGTCCGATGAGGCCATTCCAGGCCTGTTTGTCCAGCCGCGTGCCGAGCCGCAACGGCTTACCATCGTGAATGAAGCGATTCACCTCATGCGGCACACTCGCCGTCTGCAGCGGAGCATCGGGCCGGCTCAGGTCGCGGACAAAAAACTCGATCCCACGATCGCTGAGGTCATCGAGATCGACACTGACGGCGACAAAGTAGGGCCGATCGAGTTCCAGCCGGAGGTTTGAAGGCACCACCTCGTAATGAATGTTTTCAGCATCATCCGTTTTTCCGACCAGCTGCAGAATCAGGTTTCGCGGCTGGTAGCGGCTCTTCGTCGATGTCACGCCGAGCGACCAGCCGGGCTGCTTCTGATCGCCCGACCAGGTGGTGGCAATCGTCCGCACCTTGGCATCCTCGTAGAGCGATCGCAGCAGCACCACGGCTCGCACGGTGAAGTCGGCCTGAGGCAGGCACGCGACCTCGGAAAGATCGATCGCCAGCGGTCCCTCTGGCGACAGGGCGACGGCATGGGCCGCCGGCCCCACAGCGCCCGGCATCACCACGAGTCGCTCGGCCTCGGAGCGACTCGGATCGGTCGGGGTGATCGCCTCGTAGGCCGCCATGAAGGCAGCGGCGTCGTGCAGCTCACCTGCGGTGGACTCCCGGCCGTAGAGCTGCCGATGGAGCGTGGCGATGAAGTCATGGTCAGACAGCGACTGCAGCCGACGGGCGATCCCCCGGGCCTGATCATGGGCCCAGTCTCCATTGGCCAGCATCAACGCCTGCATCGGCGTCGTCGTGCGGTGCCGCTCACCGGCCGACTGGATGCGGTCAGGGAGATCGAAGGCGGCCAGGAGCGGGTCGGGCTTGTTGCGGCGGACCGGCTGGTAGATCGCCCGCTGCTGTGTCTTGCCGGGTGAAACGGCACCGCCCGTGGCCAGGATCGTGTCGGTGATCTCCTCGCCGGATAGACGCCGCGGATTCACCCGCCAGAGAAGCTTGTTCTCCGGATCGACCGTTGTGATGCGGTCGTCAGGATCGCGGTCGGAGGTCTGCCGAAACGTAGCCGACGTGAGAATGAGCCGATGGAGTTTCTTGAGGCTCCAGCCCTCGCGGATAAACCATGAGGCCAGCCAGTCGAGGAGTTCGGGGTGGGTCGGCGGCTGGCCGAGGTGGCCAAAGTCGCTCGCCGAAGCGGAGAGCCCTCGGCCGAAGTGCTGCTGCCAGACACGGTTGACGATCACCCGTGCGGTGAGCGGGTTGTCTGGGCTGGCGATCCAGGCTGCCAAGGCCGTCCGGCGGCCGGTGGTGCCGAGAGCGGGCGACGGCGGCTTGATCGCTGCGGGGTCGGCATCGAGCAGCGTGAGGAAGCCCGGGTCGATCGGCGTCGTCGTGCGGTCGTCGGGGATGCGGGTGACCGGTGCCTCGGCCCCGACATCGGTTGCCACGAAGGGCTGTGTCGGCAGTGGCTGGGGCTTGAGGCTGTCGTAGGCCGTGAGCTGCTCGAGCAGCTGCTTCCGCTCGGCGGCCGTGGCCTCGTCGAGATGCTCTTCGAGCTTCTCCGGCTGAAATGTAAACTGCCGCGCAGCCAGTTCTGCGATCTGCTGCTCATACGCCGTGCGGTCCTCCGGCCGCTTGGCAATCATCGCCTGAATCTCCGGTGGGAACATCTTCGGCTGCTCCCCCTTGGCATGCTTGATGAGCAGGGGCCGCTCGATGGAGTCGAGCCGGCGACGAATATCGGCCGTGGCTCGCTCCCAGGCCCGTCGCTGCTCGGCATGGGCTGCGAGCGTGGCCAGATCGGCCACCGGCTTGGCGTCGGTGGGTTGGAAGGCCGCAAAGAAGGCCTGCAGGCGGTAGTAGTCTTTCTGCAGGAGCGGGTCGAACTTGTGGTCGTGGCAGCGGGCGCATTTGACGCTCTGGGCCAGGAAAACGTCGGCCGTGGTCTCGGTCAGGTCATCGAGAATCTTCTGCCACTGCCCCTCGACATCACGCTGGTTCCATTCATAGATCCAGTGCCGCAGAAACATCGTGCCGATGACGGTATCGCGGTTGCCGGGATCGATCTCATCGCCGGCGAGTTGCTCCATGACGAAGCGGTCGTAGGGCTTGTCGGCGTTGAACGAGCGGATGCAGTAGTCGCGATACTGCTTGGCGTGGGGCCGTGGATGATCGCCCCGATAGCCGTCCGAGTCGGCATAGCGAACGAGATCGAGCCAAAAGCGGGCCTGATGTTCGCCGTAGGCAGGGCTCGCCAGGATCTCAGTGACGAGCCGATCGACAGCAGCGGGATCCTGCAGGCTGCCGCCGTCGGATTCGAGCAGGAGCCGCTCGCTCGGCGGCAGACCGGTGACGGCGTAGTGAACCCGGCGGAGAAAGGCCCGCGGCGTGGCGGCCGGAGCAGGAGCGATCTCAAGCGCAACCATTCGTGCGACCACGAAGCGGTCAATTTCGTTGCGGCACCAGTCGGCCATCTCGGCAGGCGGCTCGGGCACTGGCGGGCTGATGAGCGGCTGGTAGCACCACCAGGCTCGATCCTCAGCCGCGATCGGATTCGCCGGTACGAGCACGGCTCCTTCCGGCCAAGGCGCACCGGCGGCCACCCACCGCTCGATTCCCGCGATCACGCCGTCGTCGAGTCTACCGGTGGGGGGCATCTCGAGCGATTCGTAGCGGAGCGCCTCAAGCAGCAGGCTTTCCGCGGGCTTGCCGGGCACGATGGCCGCACCGGAGTCGCCACCGACGAGGATTCCTTCTCGGGTGGCAAGGTTGAGCCCAGCCTCCTGCTTGGCTTCCCCGTGGCAGCGGATGCAATGGGTCACCAGCAGAGGGCGGGCGTGAAGCTCGAAGAGATCGTCAGCCGCCGCCGGCAACGACCCCACCGCGGCCAGCCATGAAAACATGCACGCACAAAGAGTGGTCCTCAGAATGTGCAACGAAGCATTATGTCTCACGGAATAACCTTTCGGCTGTCAGTGCCCGGCTCACTCGTCCTCCGCGTCAGTCGTCCAGCGGGGGCAGGCCGGCGATGAAGACCGGGTCGATCGTCGTTTGGTCGTCGTCGGCGTCTTGAATGAAGAGGCCGTCGCAGGTGTCGCCCGCTGCATAGCCCAGTTCGGAGAGGTCGATCGCCACCGCATTCGCCCGCGCCCGCACCGGCTGCAGCGTGCCGGCATTGGTCCGAACCTGCAGCAACTCCGCGAGCGACCGCGATCTCTGGTCGAGCGAAAACAGACGAAACGGTGCCAGCAACTGCGACTCAGGCGACGTGGAATCGATGTCGTAGGTGGTGATCGTGTGGGAGCGGAGCCCGGCCGTGAACCGTAACGGTGACACATGGAAGGCATCCCCCTCAGGCGGATCGGTGAGCATCTGGAGTTCGAAGAGAATCACGTCAGGCCCGGCATCATTCACAACCGGGTACGTGAACGTCACCGCGAGCCCGGGCGTCGAGGCGGCCCCGTCAAGCGTGCCCATGGCGAGCACGGGATCGACGGTGAGCGGCGACTTCGCGCCTCCGGGATTGATCACGCCGGTGGTGAGCAGGCGATCTGTTTCCAAGAGCCCACGCCGCGCCTCGGGGGAGTGCAACGTCGCGGCCGTAAAGTCAGGCTGTCCGGGAAGGGTCAGATTATTTTGGTTGCGGGTGGCGTTGAAATGAATCAACTGCACGCCGATCAAGGCGGCAACGTCGTAGGTGCGCACGGCCCCGCCCCGCTGGATCGAAATACCTTCGAGCGTGTCGATGCCCGGGCCGGACGAGTCACCCGCCACGAGGGCCGCCGGATGCGAAAGCGACGCGGAGTAACTGATAAGACGATCAGGCAGACTGGCCCGATAGACGCTCCGGTCGGCGCCGTCAGCACTGGTGACGATCTGCCCGCCGCTCGCCGCCGGATCATGACGCGCGACGCCCCCGGATACGACCCGGCGGATCGCGGTTGATTGATCGGCTTTCGCAATCAGATCGGCCGCCCCCTCGATCACCTGTACTTCGGTGGTACTCGTCTCATCGACGTTCACGACGAACCGTGTGCCGCGGTCGATTACCCGCGTGGCCGGCGTTTCCACGCGGAAGCCCTCGGCCCCCTTCGGCGCGTGCACCGAGCAGCGGCCGGCATCGACGGCGAGGCAATCCGCCCCGCACACACGAAACATGGCGGGCCCTTCGATGATCGCCGTGGCTCCGAGAGGGAAGGCGATCTCGACGAGGCCGGCGGAAAGCACGTAGTTTTCATTGAGCTCCACCGCGGTTTCGCGGGCGGGCGTTCTTCGGCCCAGGAACCGCGCGCGATCCAGGCTGGCAAACCGAGCGGACGGAGGGGCTGTCACCTTGGCCGCGGCATCGGGAAGCCCCCTCTGCGGCAGGCCGTCGCGAAGCATCTGCGACCCGAGCAACAGCATCGCAACCGCAGCAGCTGCCATGAGCCCGCCGCCGACGAGCAGGCGATCCCAGCGGCGTACCCCGCGCCAGCGCGTTGCCGCCGCGGGGAGATCGTCGTGCCGCGGAGCGATGCGAGCCATCACCGAGCGGGCCATCGCCTCTCCATCGCCGGGCAGTCGCTGCATGACGTCGTCAACAAAGCTGGATGACTCATCGGTCACAGTGGCATCGCGCCGCCGCCCGGCGAGTACGCCGAGCCGCCGGTGCAACTGATAGAGATCGGCAGCCCGTATCACCAGTTGCTCATCGGCAGCCAAGAGGGCGTTCAGCTCGGCCATGCCGTCGGCATCGAGATCCCCCTCGAGGTAGTCGGTCCAGAGCGTGGCGAATCGCTCCTCGGGCGAGTGAGGAGCGGGCTGGTCGGCATACTGATTGCTGTGGTTGCCGTTCATCGGAGTCTTTTGAAAAGGGTGCGCGGTGAGGATGGTCAGCCGTTGGCAGCGGCCACTTTGCGATCGACGCATTCCTGGAGCTGTTGGCGGAGGAGCCAGAGCTGTTTCTTGATCGCCATCACTGAACGGCCGCTGCGGTCGGCCATCTCGGTCAGCGGAATTGCCTCGTCGTACCGCCAGGTGAGAAACCGTCGCCGCGTGTCGTCGATGGCGTCGAGGCATTCCTGCAGGAAAACAAGACGCGCATCCTGCTCAGAGGTGGCGTCGGCCGTGCGCCGGTCGAGCTCGCGGGCCAGGAGGTCGGGGGCATAGCGGCTGCGGTAGTCGGCGATTCGCCGGAGCCGGGTCGTCTCGGTCTGGAGCTGGTAGCGGGCGATCGTAAAGAGCCAGGCGGCGAAGTTCGTGCCAGCGGCATACTCGTCGAGCCGCGTATAGGCGGCCAGGAAACTGGCCTGCGCGATGTCGTCGACATCGACACCGGGCGGAGCATGGGTAGCCAGCCAGGCCCGCAGCGGCCGCTCGAATCGGCGGACTACGGCGGCAAAGGCCTGCAGATCGCCGGCCCGGATCTGCCGTATCGCAGCCTCGATGTGGAGGTCGTCAGGTCCGGGCGGGAGGGGGTTCATCAGGAGGGAATGGCGGTAGGACGGAAAAGGTTACCGGAAACATTTCTCTTTTTGCGCCGATCATCGATGGCGGCTGCACGCAGCGCCCCCCACCCGGCTGGCGGGTCTCCAGGGTGGCTCCAGCATGTCGGCCTCAGGTTCCTCAGGCCGGATCGGTCGAAGCATATTTCTGCAGCACCGCGGTCAGCCTCGCCTTGTCAAATGGCTTGACGACGAAGTCGAGGGCGCCCAGCTGAATGCACTCGCTGAGCTTTGACCGCTGATCGATGGCGGTGACCATTACCACCCGGGCCATGGGATGCTCGCGACGCAGCGTGCGCAGGGCTTCAACGCCATCCATCTCGGGCATGACAATATCGAGCGTGACGAGATCGGGAGAGAGTTCGCGATACCGGGCGACGCACTCGACCCCATTGGCCGCCTCGCCGGCGATCTCCCAGCCCGCCTTGACCGCCACATCTTTGATGATGGCACGCATGATCAGTGCGTCATCGACGACGAGCAACCGCTTCTTTGTTGGTTCCGACATCTTTGTCCCTTTGCAGGTGGGTTGTGGCAGTGCGGTATCTTCTTGGTTGCGGTGCATGTTCAGGCTCTGTGTTCAAAGAATCGTGGCGGATGCGACGCCCACGGTCTGGATGGTCACGACGCCGGTGGCGACATTGAGTGACATGCGACGGCCATGTGACCCGCCACAGCAGCGGCTGAGGATGGGAATCCCTTCGGTCGCCAGGAGCCGTTCGACCGCCAGCACGTTCTGGTCACCGATGGTCATGCCCGATTGAAACCCAAACATCGTCGCGCCGCCGGCGAGTTTCGCCGTGCATTGCAGCGGCTCGCCGTCGGCGAGGGCCCGCAGAAGCCGCAGCAGTTCGCGGACCGCAGTATCGGCATACTTTCCCGGGGGATGTGCCTGCCCCCGCGACTCCGGCAGGATGATGTGGGCCAAGCCGGCGATCCGCCGCCGTCGGTCGTGGAGCGCCAGCCCGACGCAGGAACCCAGAAAGGTACGGAGCACACCGTCGTTGCGGGCCACGCCGATCTGGCCCATGGCGATCGAGTCGCCATGAAACCGCTCCGGCTGCGATGCCATGGAAGAGGGATCGCTCACAGAACTCGTTCCCCCGCGTCTGTCCCGGTGCCATCGGCCTGCGGGATGAAGACAAGACTGCACTGAATGGCGGTGCCCTCGATGGAGAACACCGTCCGGGTGAGGAAAATCGCGTTGGCGTCGTCGTCCCGCGTCACGAGCAGACCCTCCATCACGGCCTCGGGGAAGTCGCGGATGAACCAGGGCGGGGAGGGCATCGCCAGCGGCGTGCCCGTGTCTTCCGCGTCCGCCGCCATCGCGCTCAAGTAGGCGCATCCAATGATGTTCGTGGTCTCCGCTGCAGCCGACCGCTCGAGTTCGTCCCACTCGGTTGAACTCCCGACAGGACGACCAAGGAGCAGATCGGCCATCGCCAGCCCCGATTCATCCGACACCGCCAGTGCCAGAATGCCCGGGAGATCACCGTGGATGTACATCGCACAGAGGCACAGCGGCGTGTCACCAGAACCGAGCATCACCACGGCCTGCTCCAGTGGCATGGCGGCCACCTGCTTGACTGTGATGGTGGTCGGACGCGCGAGCCACTTTGAAAGCGACGTCGATGCCTCATCGGCAGCATTCTGAAAGACGTTCGTCAGGTGGGTAATCGTGGGTGTGCGCATGGCTCATTCCCCAAGGGGCCTACGGTGTGACCAGAGCGACGTCGGCATCGGCTGCGTTCCGTCTGCCAGGAGGCGATAGTGCTATGCCGATGCAGGTCGCGACGTCGAGCAGCAGGCAGACCGAACCGTCGCCCAGAATACTGGCTCCGCCGAGACCCTGGATATGCGTGTAGTGCTCATCGAGGGGTTTCACAACCAAATCCTGCCCCCCGAGGGGCGTGTCGACCCTCAGGCCAACCGATTGGGCGCCAGCCTGCAGAATGACCACGTTGTCACCGGCCCCCGGGCCGCCCGGGGCTCCCGGCCAGGCGAACAGGTCGTCGATTCCGACCAGTGGCATGAACTCCCCCCGGACGTCGAACACCTTTCGCCCGTTGGCGGCAACCACCTGATGATCGGCCAGTCTGACAATTTCACGCACGTTCTCGATGGGTGCTGCGAACACAGCCTGCGGCAGCCGAAACAGCATGCAGCGGGTGATCGTCAGCGTCAGCGGCAGGCGGATCGTGAACGTCGTACCGATGCCACCGACGGAGTTTACTTCGACCGTGCCGTTGAGTGTGCGGATCTTCGTGCGGACGATATCCATGCCGACACCGCGGCCCGAAATATCCGACACCTTGGCGGCAGTGCTGAAGCCCGGCTGCCAGATGAGTTCGATTGTTTCGGCCTCACCCAAAACCCCGGCCGCCTCCGGGGTGATCAAGCCCCGCGTGACGGCAATCTGCCGGACGCGAGCGACATCGATGCCACCACCGTCGTCCGCGACCGTGATGAACACGCTATTGCCCCGATGCGAGGCCGACAACCGGATCGTTGCCACCTCCGGTTTCCCGCGGCGGATCCGCACGTCCCCCGGTTCGATGCCGTGATCGATCGCGTTGCGGATCAGGTGATTCAGCGGGTCTCCCAATTCATCGATCATCCGCTTGTCGAGCTCGGTCTTTTCGCCGACGATCTCAAGCTGGACTCTCTTCCCGAGCTCCTGGGCGACATCCCGGACCGACCGCTTGAAGCGGGTGAGCAGCGGGCCCACGGGCACCATGCGAGTGCCGAGCACTCCGTGCTGGAGGCTCTGGGAGACCCTCGTGAGCTGGTCCACCGTCGCCACCAACTCCGCAAAGGTGCGGCGACAGTCGTCCCACTCGCTCCCCTGGTCGTCGAGCCTGTGCAACTGCTCCGCGAGACTCCGGGACACCGACCGCGTGTCGACCTCAGTGGCAGACTCGAGAGCATGGAGCATGCCGCGGAGGGCATCGGCGATCTGAGCAGACCGGCCGGCCAGACCGGTCTTGCGAAACATCGGTGCCAAGACTCCGAGCAGTTGGACGAACCGGGCCCGGCTCACCACCAGTTCACCTGTGAGATTCAGGAGCACGTCGAGACGGTCGACGTCAACCCGCACGGTCTCCGTGATCATAGGACCTGTCGTATCGCCGGCCTGGATTGCAGCGGCTGCAGCCACTGGTTCGGCGAGCAACGCGCCAGCATCGCCCTCGCCGTTCCGCGGCTGAGGGGCGTCGGAGTGGGATGCCGCGCCGGAGATGCCCAGCACGACCCGCTCGACGCCGTCCACACTGAGAGCGGCCTGGAGTGCGGGCCGATCCGCCGCCGTGTCCAGCTCGATCTCGATGCACGACAGGTTCGACGTGTCAGCGAGCAGCTCCGCAGGTGGATTCGACCCCAACACCGTGCCGATCGCCGCGAGCCTCGTCAGGATGAGTTCGGCCCGCATCTCCGCCAGAGGCAGCCCGGGCTGAAAGTGAACCTCGATCTGCCAACGCGGCAGGCTGCTCCCGTGCGCCGGCAACTCCACCGGATGGGAAGATGCAACATTCCCCGGCGCAGGCCGCGGAGCGAGCGGCGCGGGCACCGGCTGCGTGGACTGTTCGAGCCCCTTAACCTGATCGAGCAGATCGCCGGCGGTCCCGAGCGGCTCGCCGCGACGCAGGTGGTCGTTGCAGGCCCGCAGAAAATCGATGCACCGCAGCACGACGTTCATCGTCTCCGCGTCGAGCGTTCTGCGGCCTGATCGCAGCCGTTCGAAGTGCGACTCCAAGTGATGCGTCAGCGTTGTGATCCGATCGAGGCCCAGGAGCGCCGACGACCCCTTGATCGAGTGGATCAGACGAAACGCCTCATTGAGCTGCCTCGCCGAGGAGGGGTCGGCCTCGAGCGCGAGCAATGTCTGCACAAGGCCGTCGAGCTGGTCGCCTGTCTCGTCGAGATAGAGACGGAGATAGTCGCCCATTTCATCGGCGGGCAGGTCGTCGGGAAACGCGACGTCGCTCATCGAATAGCCTCTGCGATCAGGGTTTCTGGTAGAGGAAATTGGCACACCGCCGCAGGCCTCCGAGCATGTCGTAGATACCGTCGGAGGGCCCCACGACGAGGAAGCCACCAGACGCGAGGCTGTCGATCAGGTGGCTCACGGCGATCGCCTTGGAGCCACGGTCGAAGTAGATCAGCACGTTGCGGATAAGAACACAGTCGAACGGCGGCTGCGGCATCTTCTCGAGCAGATTATGCCGCTGAAAGCTGCAGAGGGATGCCGTTTTCGGCTTGACAACCCACTCGTCGGCCGACGCTTTGACGAAGTGATCTTTCAGCCGCTGGGGTGACACCTGCTCCAGCGACCGCGGCCGGTAGGTTGCCGCCCGGGCCTGGGTGAGCACCGACTCACTGATGTCGGTCCCGATGATCGACAGTCGCCATCCAGCCAACCGCGCCCGGTTCTCCTCGAGACAGATCGCCAACGAATACGCCTCCTCGCCGGAGCTGCAGGCGGCGGACCAGACCCGCAGGCTCCGCTCGTGGTGGCCGGCATTGGCACGGGCGACGAGGTCGTCGAGAAACGCCCCTGCGAACCATTCGAAGTGTCCACCCGTGCGGAAGAAGAAGGTCTCGTTCGTGGTGACCGCGTCGATGAACTGCTCCAATTCGCCCGGCACACGATCGACCGTCAGCAGGCGGTAGTATTCGTCGAAAGACTCGATCTGATGGACCCGGAGCCGACGGCGGATCCGGTTGCTCAGAAGCGTGATCTTGCCGTCAGCCGTGGAAATGCCGGTCTGGCGGTAGATGAACTGCTGAAACAGCGTGAACTGTTCAGGCGTCAGTCGATTGGCTTCTAGCATGACCGCCTCGAACGTGTTGCGACGGCCCGGCACCGCCAGAGTCAGGGCTCCGGTCCTCATACTATCGGCAGCATCTCGCCGTTCATCCAGATCCACGATCCGGTCAGGGCGTTTCCCGCATCACAGTCCGCCGTGGGTCGCAACCGCGAGAGTCGCATCAGACAGTGAATCGCTTGATGAGGTCGCGGAGACCCTGCGCCTGGGCGCCGAGCTCCTCGGCGGAAGCGGCCATCTCCTCGGCGGAAGCCGCGTTCGACTCGGTGGTCTGCGACACCGACCGAATCGCCATCTTGACCTCGGCTGCATTGGCCGACTGCGACCCGGTCGCGGCTGCGATCGTCGAGATGCCCGCCGCCGTGTTCTCGACGGCCGAGACGATCGACGTCAGTGACTGCCCCACTTTTTCCGAAAGGCTGGCCCCTTCCTGAACCCGCTTCGTCGACTCCTTGATCAGTCCGGTGATCTCCTTGGCGGCCTCGCTCGCCCGCTCGGCAAGTTTCCGCACCTCATCGGCAACGACTGCGAATCCGAGCCCGTGCTCGCCGGCACGGGCCGCCTCGATCGCGGCGTTGAGAGCCAGTAGGTTCGTCTGGCTGGCGATCTCGCTGATCACCTGGATGATGTCGTTGATCTGTTCGGACGACTTTCGAATCAGGTCCATCGCAGCGATCGCGTCGAACACCGCCGCCCCGCCGGCTTCGGCCAGCGCCGAAGTCTCCCGGGCCTGCTCCCGGCTCTCGGCGGCGCTTTTCGTGATGGAATCGATCGATTCCACGAGCTGCTCGACGGCGGCGGTCATTTCCTCGACGCTGGCGGCCTGCGACTGCGAGCCCTCGCTCAGGCCGCTGGCGCTCTCAGCGATCATCCGAGCCCCGTCGTTTTGTTGGTCAGCGGCCTCGGCGATCTGCCGGATGAGGCCGCGAAGGTCGTCGAACATCGTGGCGGCATTGGTCGCCAATCGACCCATATCGTCGTCGCCGGCCACATGAACCTTCGCGGAGAGGTCGCCTTGGGAAGCTGCCGTAAAGGCCGTCGAAAGAACCTTGACCTTTGACTCGAGCGCATTCTTCGCAGTCACGATTTCCGCCTGCAGCAACTCCTCGCGTTCCTTAGCACGCACCGTTTCAGTGATCACCTCCCAGGTGACGAGGGGCCCCATGTACCGGCCGGCGGTGTCCTTCAGTGCCGATACACTCAGATCGAGCACCTCGTCACCGAGGCAAATGCTCGCGCGATGCGGCAGATTCGCCGGATCGGCAAGAATCTTTCGCTGCATCTCCGGGTTCCGATGAAACATGTCGATCGACCGGCCGATCATGTCGTCAACGGGGCATGGCAACAGGTGCTGGAGCTTCCGCAGGGCCTGTACCGAGGCGGGGTTCATGTAGACGATGTTGAAGTCGAGGTCGGCGAGAATCAACCGATTGCTCGTGTTCTCCACCATCTGGGTGAGCCGCTGCTGTGCCTCTTCGTTGCGGGTGAGACGGCGGGCCAGCGCGGCTGAAAAGAGGGCGACCCCGAGCCCGGTCAGGCCGAAGACCCACAGGGCGAGGCTTCTCAGTCGGTGGACCGGCGCGAGCACCTCCGCTTCATCACTTTCCGAGACCAACGCCCACCGGACAGCGGCGTTCCCCTCGCCTTTGTGGATCGTGACGGGCGTCCACGATGAGAGCACCGGAATGCCCCGATAGTCCCGCTCCAGAGCCGTTCCCGAGGCGTTGGCATCGAGGGCAGACCGTACAGGAACGGTGTCCACCTTGATCTTGGGGTTGATGATGGTGGTCTTCACACCGAGTTTCTCGGCGAATCGCGAGTTGGACCGGAACATTCGGTCCGGACCGACGGCATAGGTTTCCCCGGTCTCGCCCATGCCGGTCCGCTCGCCGATGATCTCGTCGGCCTTGTCGATGGGAATCTGGAAGGCCACCACTCCCACAACGTCGCGCCCGTCGAGCACCGGTGCCGCGATGAAGCTCGCCGGCGCCATGTACGACGGCAGGTAGCGGCCATAATCGCCGTAGGTCACCACGCCACGACGTCCCGCCGCGGCGGACTCCAAGACGGCCTTTGCGAAGTTTGAGCCGGCCAGCGGCCCGACGCGGAGGGAGGCCGCAAAGTCCACCTCCTTGCAGACGGTGTAGACGACGTTGCCCGTCGACGCATCGATGAGGAATACGTCGTATACGCCGTACTTCTTCAGCATCTCACGGAAAAAGGGGTGAAAGCTTGCGTGCACCCTGGAATAGTCCGACCCGTTGTCGGCTTCGTCCAGCTGGAGCTTGGAACCGACTGGATGCGGGTTGCGAGCCAGGTAGGCGTTTTGCAGCACCACGCCGGCATCGCTCAGGGAGTCGACGAGCGGCTTGGTCTCGACGGTCGCGTCACTCGCCCCGTCGTTGTTCAGGCGGTAGGCCTCCATGAACGGGCCGGCGTAGAAGCCGTCCAGGCTCTCGCGGAGTCCCGTCGTCGTGGCCTTGTCGCCGGCTGCGACCTCGCGAAACGCATCACAAAACGCCCGCACAGCCTCAAGCGTGTTGCGGTCTTCGGCACAGATGCGGAGTTCGTTCTGCAGGGTCTCGTAATACCGCTCGACCGATTTCGCGGTGATTGTGCGGACGACCTCGAGCCTTGCGAAAGCTTCTTTTTTGAGCGCTTCTGCCGCCGCGCGGTACATGCTGATGCCCTGCAGCATGAGCGGCACGAGCGAGGTGAGAATCAGTGCGATGATCAGAATGGATCGCAGTGAGAGTGCGCGTCTCGGTGTCATATCAGGACATTCCTTGAACAATGGGGGGCAGGGGTGCATGAGACTGTGACAGGCTGACCGTATGAACCTCGTCGAGCATCGACGGATCGAGGAGGTTGTCGACGTCGAGTAGGATCACGAGATCCTGCTGCGTCCGAAGAAAGCCCTCGATGTACCGCGGGCCTCCCGCCGACACCGCCTGCGGAGCGGGATGGATCTGATCGGCGGTGATCCGCATCACCTGCGTGACGGTGTCGACCGTGCACCCCATGACGCGGGGCCCGACGTTGACGACAATCGTGCGGGTATTGGCGTCAACGGGCCGATCTGGCAGCCCGAAAAGGAGACGCAGATTCACGATCGGGATAATCGTCCCGCGGAGGTTACTGACGCCGGCAATAAAGACGGGAACCTCGGGGATGAGCGTGACCCTGCCCGGCGTGATGATCTCCTGAATCCGACCGATGCGAAAGGCATACTTCTGACCTGCCAGTTCGAATCCGACAACCTGTGAGGAGACGGCCGCAGATGCATCGGTGCTCGGCGATGCCTTGCCCATGAAAATATGCCTGTTTCCCGTTCGAAAATCGGTCTTTTCGCCCAGTCGCTGTCCGGGACCGAATCGCCCGGAAGCCACGGTCCGCAGCGACACGATCCATCGCTCTCTTGATATAGCCCACGATCACAGGCCGATCAAATTACCTGCGCAAACAACACGACGCGACCGGCACACCCGTCAGAATCGATACCGCCGCGCGATCGGTGCTTTACCCGGGTGGACGAATTGCAGCATAATGCGGCCCCGCCTCGGCCCCATACCCGCCTCAGCCACCACCATGACGACTCCGCCGTTGACCGTTGTGATCGCGGACGACTCGGCACTCTACAGGCAAATGCTGTTGAATTTGCTTCGACGGATCGACGGGGTCGAGGTGGTGGGAATGGCGGCCAACGGCGCGGAAGCGGTCGAGCTGGTGAAAAACCTGCGGCCCGACGTCATTACCCTCGACGTCAACATGCCCGTCATGGACGGCATCGCCGTGCTGAGGGAACTTCGTCGGATCAAAAGTGCAACGCGGGCGATCATGGTGAGCAGCCTGACTGGCGGTCATGACCCGATTACGGTGGAGGCACTCATGGAGGGGGCCTTCGACCATCTCCAGAAACCGGTCGGGCTTGATCCCCATCTGGCCCGTGAAGCCATTCGCCAGTCTCTCGCGGAGAAGTTGCAGGCAGTTCGCGCCGCAGTCAGGCCCTCGGCCACCGGATTCCATCCCCCACCAGCCGCATCCGACGGTCAGCTCGCCTGGAAAAGCGACCTGCCGTACGGGGCCATCGCGATCGGCACCTCGACCGGCGGTCCGGAGGCGTTGCGGTCGCTGATTCCGCGACTGCCGCCCGGCATGCCGTTTCCAATCTTCGTCGTGCAGCACATGCCGGCGATGTTCACGCCGACGCTCGCATCGCGGCTGAACGAGCTTTCGTCAGTGACGGTGGTCGAAGCGGGACATAGCATGCTGGCCGAGGCCGGCGGCGTGTACATCGCCCCTGGCGGAAGGCATCTCCGTCTGGCCAAACACGACAACGCCATGACCTGCATGCTCGACGACGGATCCCCGCGGCTCGGCTGTCGCCCATCGTTCGACAACCTCCTCGAATCGATGGTCGATGTCTATGGCAAACGGCTGCTGGCCGTCGTGCTGACCGGGATGGGATGCGACGGCCTGGAAGGCTGTCGGCGGGTGAAGGCGGCGGGCGGAATGGTGATCGCCCAGTCACAAAACACGTGCGCCGTCTATGGCATGCCCAAGGCGGTCATCGACCACCGCTTGGCCGATGCGGTCCTGCCGCTTGAGGCGATTGCCGACGCGATGCGGCTGGGGCTGCCCGGCTCCGCTCACCCCAGCACGTCGGAGAGGACCTCCTCCGCGACGTAGATCGGCAGGTTGGGCTCGCAGGTCACGGCCACTGCGATCGCATCCGACGGCCGCGAGTCGATCTCGACGATCTCGCCGTCCTTGAGCACCCGGATCGTGGCGAAGTAGGTGTGTTCCTTGAGTTCGGAGATGACGACGTCCTGGAACTCGCCGCCGAGCAGCTCCACTGCGGCGACCAGCAGGTCGTGCGTCAGAGGCCGCGGCGATTGGTGGTGCTTGACACGCCGGTCGATGCTGGTCGCCTCAAAGAGGCCGATCAGGATCGGAAAGGTGCGATCGCCCTCCACCTCTTTCAGGTAGACCACCTGTTGGTCGTTGATCTCGCTGATGATGATCCGCGAGAGCTCCATCTGAACGCTCATATTTTCGTCTCCGGCTGTACGGGCCGTGGGATATGCGGGTCGGCAATGCGTCGCATCCGACCGACTGCGTCCACCGAACTGCATCCGCTCAACTGCATCAGCTTATCACGCTAGCCTACCCGAAACCGGAGGCCATTTCACCCACGCATCATCCGCGGGATTTCAGTTCGGCGAGTGTCGCCACGCCCTTGGCGAGCTTCGCCTCCAGATCAGCCAACTGCTCCCGCTCCTTCGCCACGACGGCCGGCGGGGCCTTGGCCGCGAATTTCTCGTCGGTGAGCTTCGCCCGCTTGGCCGTAATGAAGCCGGCGGTCTTCTCGTTTTCCTTGGTGAGTCGGCCGATCTCGGCCTCCACGTCGATCAGGTCGGCCAGGTCGACGAACAGGTCGCAGCCCATCGCCGATGCCGTCGCGGCTCCGGAAGCCCCGGCCACGTCGGGGCCGGCTGCCGTGATCTCCACCGCCGCCATCGACTCGATCGCCGCGTGCATCGGCTGGAGCAGGTCGGAGGTGTCATGCGGACCGCGGATCGCCACCTTGACCTTCGTTCGCGGCGGCACGTTCTGCCGCGACCGGACTTCACGGATCGCCGCCACCACCCCCAGAAACGTGCCGAACTGTTTTTCCGTCCGTTCATCGATCCACTCCAGAGGTGGCGTCGGCCAGCGGGCCACCATGATCGACGGCGCGAGGTCGCCATCGTCCCACGGCATGCGACGCCTTCCCGCCGCCTCGCGGAGGTGCTGCCAGATCTCCTCCGTGACGAACGGCATGATCGGATGAAGCAGTCGCAGGATCGTGTCGAGGGCTAGCACGAGCATCGACTGCGCCTGTGGCCGCAGCGCCGGGTCGGCCAGCCGCGACTTGCAGAGCTCGAGATACGCGCTGCAAAACTCGTCCCAGGCAAACGCGTAGAGGATCCGTGCCGCCTCGGCAAACTTATAGTCGTCGATCGCCCTGGTCGCGTCGCGGCTCACGCTGGCCAGCCGGCTTGCCAGCCAGCGGTCTTCGAGCGCCGCAAAGCTGCCACACCCGCCCGACAGATCCTGTCCCTGGAAATCCTCGAGGTTCATGAGCACAAACCGGGTGGCATTCCAGAGCTTGTTGGAGAAATTTCGGCCCGACTCGAAGCGTTCACTCAGCGCGGGGCCGCGGGGCAGGGCCAGATCTGCGGGGCTGCTCGCCCACTGGGTGCGGAACGGCTGTTTGCACTTCGCACATTCAATCCGCGGCAGCATCCGATTCTGCACGGTCTGCTCGATCCGGGCCGAGCAGGCCGGGCACTGAAACTCCACCGGCATCCGCACGTCCTGCGTCTCGGTCGCCATGCTCACCATGCCAAACCGCAGCGCATCGGCACCGAGGGCCTCGATCACGTCGAGCGGGTCGACGCCGTTCCCCTTGCTTTTGCTCATCGTCTCGCCGTAGCGGTCGAGGATCTTCGGGTGGATGGCGACGTCGCGAAACGGGATCTTCCCCGTGTCGAAGAGTCCCATGATCACCATCCGGGCAACCCAGAGCGTGATGATGTCGCGGCTGGTGACGAGCGTGGTCGTGGGGTAGAAGCAGTCGAGCTCGGCCGTCTGCGCGGGCCAGCCGAGCGTCGAGTGCGGCCAGAGCGCCGAGGAGAACCATGTATCGAGCGTGTCGGGGTCGCGAACGAGCGGTATTCCGTTGATCATGTCAGCGCCGAGCGACTCGTCCGACGAACAGACATGCCAGCCGGTGACGCCGTCGGTCTTCCACGACACGGTCGCCCGCCCCGCGAAGGCGGCTCGAAGATCGGCCTCCGCGACGCCTTCCACGTGCCAGATCGGAATCCGGTGGCCCCACCAGAGCTGCCGGCTCACCGGCCAATCCCGCTTCTCGCCGAGCCAGTCGAGATAGCTCTTGGCGTAGCGGTCGGGCACGATGCGGACATCCCCCTGCGTGACGGCATCCAGCGCGGGCTGGGCAATCTCGTTCATACGGATGAACCACTGATCGGCGAGGAAGGGCTCGATCGGCGTCTTCGACCGGTCGGAATGGGCCAGGTCGATGACGCGGTCCTCCACCTGCACGAGCTGGCCGGCCGCCTCCAGATCCGCCACCACCCTCGTGCGGGCCTTCATCATGACGAGGCCTGTGTAGGGACCGGCCTCGGCATTGAGCGTGCCGTCGGGCTTGAGAATGTTCACCATCGGCAGCCTCTGCCGCAGGCCGACGTCGTAGTCGTTGGGGTCGTGGGCCGGCGTGATCTTCACGCAGCCGGAGCCCAGCTCGGGCTTCGCCCACTCATCCGCCACAAGCGGAATCGCCCGGCCGAGCAGCGGGAGCCGCACCTGCCGGCCATCCCTTGCCATGGCTGCCAGGGTTTCGAGCACCGGCAAGAGCTCGTGGCGACGAGCACAGAGATCCTCGATCGCCCGGTCAAGCTCGGCATGCTCCTTGGCCGAAGCGGTGGCACGCTTCTCACGCAGCGCCGTCTCCGCCGCATCGAGGGCCGCGGCCGGACTCGGGTGCACCGCCACGGCCGTGTCGCCGAGCAGGGTCTCAGGCCGCGTCGTGGCCACCGTCACGCTCGTGGGCTCGCCCGGCTGCGGATCGATGACGTCGTAGCGGATGTGCCAGAAGTGGCCCTTCACCTGCTCGTGAAACACCTCGTCGTCGCTGACGGCGGTCTGGAGGAACGTGTCCCAGTTGACCAGCCGCTTGCCACGGCGGACGAGGCCCTTCTCGAAGAGCCGGAAAAATGCCTCGCGAACGGCCCGGGCGCACTGGTCGTCGAGCGTGAACCGCACCCGGTCCCAGTCGCAGCTGGCCCCCATGTCACGAAGCTGCCCGAGAATCCGCTTCTCATACTGCTCCTTCCAGGCCCAGATCCGCGCGACGAGTTTTTCGCGGCCGAGGTCGTGGCGGGAGAGTTTTTCCTCCTCGAGCAGACGGCGCTCGACGACCGCCTGGGTGGCGATCCCCGCATGGTCGGTGCCGGGTATCCAGAGCGTGTTGTAGCCCTGCATCCGCCGCATGCGGACGAGCAGATCCTGCAAGCTGTTGTTGAGCGCGTGGCCGAGGTGGAGGGCGCCGGTGACGTTCGGCGGCGGGATGACCATCGAGAATGTTTTCTGTTCGCGACGCCCGTCGTCGGACTGGGCGGCCGGTGGCTCGGCGTGCCAGTAGCGGCCGGCGTCCCAGAGGGCGCGGCAGCGGGCCTGGGCGGCGGCGTGGTCATATTGCTTGGGCAGTTCGGGCATGGTGTTTCCTTCGGCGTCCACGATCGGGAGCCGCAAAATGTAGCGGAAACTCTCAAAGAACAGGACGGGCAACTACAGTTCCGCACGCATGCGACCGGTGAGCCGCGGTCGATTGGGTGCAGCCCGGGGCCCTTTGCGGCTCGCTGGGTGATCGGGCCGTGCTTGGCACGCAAAAAAAAGGCGGCGGGAGACGTTCGTCCCCCGCCGCCCCACACGTTCACGCGGCGTCGCCGCAGGGGGCTACTTGCCGCAGCATCCTGAGCCGCAGCAGCCCGCTTGCTCTGCCTTCAGGCCGGCTGTCGGGCACTCGTCGACGCAGCAGTCGCAGGTGCAGTTGGTGCACGTACAGCTACCCGTCTCGCAGCAACCGCAGCAGTCACAGTGTGGACAGCCGACATTCTGGCTGGCGATGCTCGCCGGCACGAAGGGAACGAGGGCCAGCGAAACCAAGAGAATCAGACTGTTCATGGTAGGAATCCTTTTGATGGGAAGTTTTTGGGAAGATTGAATCAATCACACCACGTCACGACATGTGAACGCGGGAAGGCCACCGCACATGCCACCCATCCCCGGGCACAGGCACAGGTACAGGCCTATGGACAGGCGGACAGGCAGACAGGGCTCAATGGCTGATTCAGTTCCGCCAGACTCCATAGAGGATCCGCACCGGCCGGATCGGAATCGATCGTGCCGCCACCGCATAGCACCGGTTGGCGGCGAGTTCGCGCGAGCCTTTGAGGGCGGTCGCATCTGCCACCTCGCCCCAGACAGGCAGGTCGTCTCGCTGCGATGACCTGACCTCGTGCACGGCGAGCGTCTGGTCTTGCTTCGCCTCCAGCTGGCAGTGGCAGGGGGATGCGTCGGTGCTGGCCTGACAACAGGTCGCGGGAGCGACACAGCAACCGCGGTCGCAGTCGTCGCTGCATGCCTGGGGAACGGCTTGGACAGCGAACACCACGCAGGCGAGCACCATCCAGATCGATTTTCGCCGGTATCCAATCATCGGATATCTCCCCAGTAGATCTCTCCTACACACTATCGTACGCACTCCGGCACGCTCGGTCCAATCAGGAGAATCGGTCATGGGGCACGCTTTGACACTTGTGCGACGCATCATCGTCTGCCTGGCGGCTGGCGGAGGTCTGGTCTCAGTAGCCTGTGAGGCCGCCGACCGGCCCAACATTCTCTGGCTCGTCGCCGAAGACACGAGCGCCGGCAGCATCGGCTGCTACGGAGACTCACTCGCCCGCACGCCCACGATCGACGGCCTCGCGTCGCGGAGCATCGTCTTCGACCGCTGCTTCACAAATCCCGTCTGCGCGCCCTCCCGATTCACGCTCATCACCGGCATGCATGCCGCCTCCTGCGGTCCTGCCCACCACATGCGTGCCCAGGGAAAGATACCAGCCGATCTGATCGGCTTCCCGGCGCTTCTGCGGGACGCCGGCTACTACACCACCAACAATTCCAAGACCGACTACAACGCCCCCATCGACGTCGGCCGAGCCTGGACCGCGTCCGGCAAGGCAGCCCACTACCGTGACCGTCCCGACGCAGACCAGCCGTTCTTCGCCGTCTTTAACCACGAGGCCACTCACGAGAGTTGCCTGTTCCCCGAGCAGGATGCAAACCCACCACAGCCGCCGACCGATCCGGCGACCGTGCGCATCCCGTCCTACCAGCCCGACACTCCTGAAATGCGGGCGGATTGGGCCCGGCATGCCGACCGGATCGCCACACTCGATCTGCAGATCCGGCGGCAGCTCGACGACCTCGCCGCCGACGGTCTCGCAGAAGACACGATTGTGTTCTTTTTCGGCGACAATGGTGGCGTGACTCCGCGGAGCAAGCGATTTCTCCAGGCCAGTGGCACCCGGGTGCCGCTGATCGTGCACGTCCCGCCGAAGTGGAGGCACCTTGCACCGGCGGAGGCTGGAACCCGGCTTTCCGATCCGGTCGGCTTTGTCGACTTCGCCGCCACGGTGCTTGCGGTCGCTGGACTGCATGCGCCAGAGCGGATGCAGGGGCAGCCCTTCGCCGGACCTGCTCCGCAGACCAACGCCTACGCCTTCTGTTCCCGCGACCGCATGGACGAACGCTACGACATGTCGCGGTCGGTCGCCGACCGCCGCTGGCTCTACATCCGTCACTTTCGCCCCGACATTCCTTTTGTCCAGCCGCTGGCCTATCAGTTTCGCGGGCAGGGCTACCGGTCGTGGGCCAAAGCGGCACGCGACGGCCGGCTGACGCCCGCCACGGCCCAGTTCTGGGGTCGCAAACCGACTGAGGAGCTGTATGACCTCGACGCCGACCCGGACACCATCACCAATCTGGCGGCTGACCCAGCCCATCACGTGGAAGTCGTTCGGTTGAGGACGGCGCTGCGTGACCAGATGATCAGAATCCGCGACAACGGTCTCCTGCCGGAGGGATCGTCCCACGAGGGCTACGAACAGTGTCGCGACCACGCTGCCTTTCCGGTGGACTTTCCGGTGGAGCGGCTCCTCGACCTCGCCTTGCTCGCCTCGGCAGGGGATACGGCCCATCTCCCCACGTTCGTCGCCGCGCTCGATGATCCCTGCGAGGCGGTCCGCTGGTGGGCTGCGCAGGGCTGCACGATCATCGCGGCGCGGCCCGCCACCCCTCCGCTTCCAGCCGACGTCGAGCTGAGCCTGCGGCGGCGTCTCGGCGACGACTCGCCGGCCGTCCGGGTGGCGGTGGCCGAGGCGTTGGCAACCAGTGGACGCTCCGACCCGGCCCTGGCCTGTCTGGAGCTGATCCTTCGGGAGAACCAGCGCTGGCCGACTCTTCAGGCCCTGAATGTGCTCGACCGGCAGGGGGATCGTGCCCGACCGTTGCTGCCGCTCTTCAAGGAGATGCTCGGCAAAGACGTGTCGGCCGACCCGGCGAGAGGCAACTCGACCGGCACCCCGGCTGGCAAACTGGCCGGCAACGCGGCCGTCGACCAGGCGAAGCGATACGTCCGGGATCTCCTCGCCCATATGATCGCGGTGCTGGAGGGAACTGAACACCCTCTCGTCTATCCGGAATTCCGCTGAGAACCAGCGTTGGCAGCGGCTGTCGAGCCGGGGACCGACAAGGCCCCGGACTTTTCATTCGGCAACCGCTCA
>JBIIFB010000068.1:0-17284 GCA_044237545.1 Pirellulales bacterium | reverse complement strand
GCTCACCCTTCATGCCGATCGTCAGCGGGTCTCATGGACCGATACGGTCAAGAACATCTCCGACCGGCCGGCCACGATGCAGATGCTCTACCATGTCAACTTCGGACCGCCGCTGCTCGGCCCCGGCGCCGAACTGGTGGCGGCGATCGAGGAACTCGCCCCCCGCGACGGGGCGGCTGAGGGGGACGTCGACACATGGAATCGTTACGCAAGCCCGCGGGCCGGCCGCAGCGAAGAGTGTCATTTCATGCGGCACAGGCCCGATGAAAAGGGGATCGCCACGGCGATGCTCGTGGCGCCTGAAGGCCGTCACGCAGCCAGCCTGTCGTGGCGGACCGAAACCCTCCCATGCTTTACGCTCTGGAAGAATCAGGCCGGTCTCGCCGACGGCTACGTCACGGGCCTCGAACCGGGCACAAACTTCCCTAACCCCCGTTCGTTTGAGGAATCCCACGGGCGAGTGGTGCCACTGGCACCCAACGCAAGCGTGCGATTCGATCTGGCTATCGAGCACTTCGCCGGCCCGGCCGTCGAAGCCACGCGAGCCCGGCTGGCGGCGATCTCCGCATCCGCACACTCGACGGTGCACCGTCAGCCGAGACCTGACTGGAGCCGCGGCTGACCGGCCGTGCTCGGCTCTAGGAGCCGCTCATGGACAGGCACCCAACGGGCTGTGAAGCTGTTCGTGCCTGCGTCAAGCAGTTCAAGCCTGCATGAAGCAGTTCATGCCTAGCCTACGAACTGCACGAGAGCATCGAACAGCCGACACGTCGGCGGGCCCATTCGGGACGCTTGGCCGCGAACTGTTCCCTGCCAGGCTGCTCGGTGTAGGGCCGCCGCAGCACGTCGAGCGTCTCCCGCACCAGGGAATAATCCCCCGCCTCGGCCTTGTCGATCGCCAGCTGGGCCAGGTAGTTGCGGAGGACGTAGAGCGGGTTGACCGCGTGCATGCGTTCCCGGCGGATCTGGTCGGGAACCGCCTCTTCGCGGATGCGTGACTGATAGCGGCAGAGCCAGTCGCCGAGCGGAGCCCGATCGATGGTCGCCCCGACCTCAGGCTCGTACAGGGCGGCCGACACCCCTGCCAGCAGACGGGCGGGGTCGGCCGCCGCCCCGGGTTCGGAGCCGATCGTCGCCCGGCTACGAAACAAGAGGGTCAGATCAACGTCGGCAGCGGCCAGGATCGGCCACAGATCAGCGATCAATGAGTCGACGGCCAAGGGGTCGTCGGCAGAGCCACTGCGCAGGGCGATGCCGAGCTTGGCGGCCATCATGCTCCAGTACTCCTCCTGGAAATGGGTGGCGTAGGCGTCGAGCGACGCCTCCAGCGGCTTGGCATCTCCCACCACCGGCATGAGTGCATTGGCAAGTTGCACCAGGTTCCAGTGGGCGATCTGTGGCTGGGCGATGAAGCGGTAGCGTCGCCTCTCGGCATCGGTGGTATTCGGGGTCCAGTCGGGGTCGACGTTCTCCAGCCAGCCGTAGGGACCGTAGTCGATGGTCAGCCCAAGGATCGACATGTTGTCCGTGTTCATCACGCCATGCACAAACCCGACCCGCATCCAGTGGACTACCATGGTGGCCGTGCGGCGGCAGATCTCGTCGAACATCTTGGCATAGGCGGCATGGGTCTCGGTCGTCGGAGAGCCCGACTGCGAGTCCGAAACTGACTGCGGAACTGGCTGCGGAAGCAGGTGCGGAAAATCGGTTCGCAGCGTGAAGTCGACCAGGGAACGCAGCTGCTCGAGCTCCTGCCGTGCGGCGAAGATCTGGAAATTTCCGAATCGGGTGAACGACGGGGCCACCCGACAGACGACGGCGCCCGGCTCTGGTCTGGGGTGACCGTCGTACAACACGTCGCGGACCACGTTTTCACCGGTGGCAACGATGCTCAAGGCCCGCGTGGTGGGCACGCCGAGATGGTGCATCGCCTCGGAGCAGAGAAATTCCCGGATCGATGACCGCATGACCGCCAGGCCATCGGCGGTGCGGGAGTAGGGGGTGGGGCCGGCGCCTTTGAGCTGGAGCGTCGAGTGCTCGCCGCGACGGGTGACGACCTCCCCGAGATTGATCGCCCGGCCATCGCCAAGCTGCCCCGCCCAGTGGCCGAACTGATGGCCTCCGTAGCACATCGCAAACGGTTCCATACCGGGCAGCAGACGGTTGCCGGAAAAGACCTGCGCGAAGTCCAGTTCGTTGTCGGGCGTGACCTCGATGTCGAGCAGATCGGCCACCTCACGGGCATGGGCCACGAGCGTTGGGGCGGCGACGGGGGTGGGATGGACCCCTGACCAGCAGGCCCGGCGTACCTGCCTGCGGCTGTTGCGGGGCTCGGGATCACCGGGCAGGTCCCGTGTGAAGCGGTTGTCAAACCGTAGCGACTCAAGGCCGGGCATGGGCGTGCTTCCGAGGGGGACATGGCTGCACGTGCGTGATTCGCTCTGTCCGCGACAGCCGCGGCATCCGCGGCTAGTCGTCGAACCGGACCTCGCGGATTTCAAACTTCATCGTGCCGGCTGGAACGTCGATGGCGACTTTCTCGCCCACCTTGCGGCCCAGCAGGCCCTGCGCCAGAGGGCTGGCAACGTTGATGCGACCGGCGTCGTAGTCCTCCTCGCCGGCACCGACGAGCACGAAGACCTCCTCGTCACCGAACTGGAGATCCTTGACCACCACCGTCGCACCGAAGACGACCTCGTCGCCCGCCTCCTTCGCCCGTTCCACGATCACCGCCCTAGCCAGCTTGTCTCTCAGCAGGTTGATTTTGGCCTGCATCATGCCCTGGCTCTCCCGCGCGCCGTGGTATTCGGCGTTTTCGCTGAGGTCGCCCTCGCTGCGGGCTGCGGCCACCCGCTCCGCCAGCAGCGGCATTTCAACGGTCTCAAGCTGATCCGCTTCGCCCTTGAGCTTATCGTAGCCGGCGCGGGTCATCGGAATGCGGTCGGAGGACATGGGGATCTCCCTGAAAGAATGTCGACAGACGAGATGAAGGTATCGGGTAACCCAGCACGCATGGCGGGGAACAACTGACACGAGCGACTAAGTGGGCTCAGCCCGAGGAGGTCTTCTCGGGCATGTAGAGCAGACGGCCACAACTGCGGCACATGACGACCCGGCCCATCAGCAGTTCCGAGTGCATGTTGCCAGTGATCTGTCGGAAGCAGCCTCCGCAGCTGTCACCGTCGACCGGTGCCATCCCCTCCACGCCCTTTTGCTTGACGGCACGGTCGTAGAGGTCACGGATGTCGGCGGGCAACTCATGCTCGGTCGCCTCGAGTTCAACGTTCAGCCTTTGCACCTCGCTGTCGAGTTGGGCTGCTTCCGCCGACACGCGGGTCTTTGTCTCGCCGAGCAACGTGCGGGCGGCCTCCACGGCCGCCTCCGCCGTGGGCAGATTTTTCTTGACCGCGTCGATGCGCTCGAGGGCCTCGAGGATTTCGTCCTCGAGCACCTTGGTGGCCATTCGATCGGCGGCGATCTGCTCGGTCAGTGTCTGATACTCCCGATTGGTCTTGCAGGCGTTGAGCTTTCCATCGAGGTCGCGGATTTTCGCCTCGGCTGACTTGAGCTGCAGCTGTTTTTGATCGGCCAACATCTTGGCCTTCTTCACCCCCTCGAGGGCGCTCGTTCGTCCGGCATCTGCCGCCTCGACCTGCGCGGTATGGGCCGTGATCTGCCGCGGGCCGGCGGCGATCCGGGAGCGAAGATCGGACAATTGCGTATGGATGCGGTGGAGTGTCCGCATGATCTCGGTAACAACGGCAGTGGGCATGGGGTCGCTTTCGGTTCGGCCGGGGGAATGCTCCCGGACTGGAAGGTTAGCAGATCGGGGCCCGAAAAACACCGGGCCGGCTGCCTTCGCAGCCGGCCCGGATGCAGGTTGTGGCCTGCGGGAGCATGCCGTGCTCCTGAGGCTAGCGTCGGGCCAGCGTCAGCCCGGCATGGCTTCCATGAACGTCTCCAGCTGTTTCGAACGAACCGGGTGCTGCAGCTTCTTGACGGCCTTTGCCTCGATCTGACGAACCCGTTCCCGCGTCACGCGGAAGATCCGCCCCACCTCTTCCAGGGTGTAGGTATAGCCGTCGGTGAGGCCGTACCGCAGGCGAATGATCTCCCGCTCCCGGTAGGTGAGTGTCTTCAGCAGCGAATCCAGCCGGTCTTTGAGCAGTCCGTGCGTGGCCGAATGCGTGGGGCTGACGGTGCTGACGTCCTCCACGAATTCGCTGAAGCTCGCATCTTCGCTCTCCCCGATGGGACGGTCGAGACTCATCGGCTGCCGGCCCATGTCGAGCACCCTCCGGGCCTCCTCCATGGGGATGCCCGCGGCCTCTGCGATCTCCTCCGAAGTCGGTTCGCGGCCGAGTTCGTGAAGCAGTTTCTTTGAAGTGGTGCGCAGCTTCGAGAGCACGTCGATCATGTGCACCGGGATGCGGATCGTGCGGGCCTGATCGGCGATCGCTCGCGTGATCGCCTGCCGGATCCACCATGTCGCGTAGGTCGAGAACTTGAAGCCGCGGCGGTATTCGTATTTGTCCACCGCCCGCATCAGGCCCGTGTTGCCCTCCTGGATGAGATCCAGGAAGCTCAGGCCACGGTTTCGATACTTCTTGGCGATCGACACGACAAGCCGCAGATTGGCCGCCGAGAGGTTTCGCTTGGCGGCTTCGTATTCCGACTTGAGCCTGGCAAACATGTCGACCCTGCGGCGGAGCGACCGCGGGCTCTCGAGAGTCGTCAGCATCAGGTCGCGGAGTTCTTTCCGCATATCGGCCCTGTCGTCACGGGAAATCTCCCCGGCCTCCATGAGCCGCAGGTCCCGCTGCAGGCTGTCCATGCGGCCCGACAGGCCGCGGAGCAGTTTCACCAGCGGCTGCACGCGTCGCGTCCGCAGGCTCAACTCCTCGACGAGCATCAGCGACTTGCCGCGGCTGCGGCGAAATCGAAGCCGGGCGGCACGGGCCGCGGACGGCGTCGTTTTCCGGCTGATGAGCAGGCGGAAGTCGGTCTTGTCCTGCTCGATCAGCCGCTCGAGTGTCTGCAGATTGTGGGGCATGCGGGCCTGGATCTGCTCCTTCGTGAGCCGTTCGGTGAGCGACACCTTGATCGTGCGATCGAACGGCAGTTTGCCTTCGTGCACGCGGCGGAGAGTCTCCACCGTGGCCTGAAGCGAGTAGGAGCAGCCGAGTATCGCACGACGGAACCGCTTGCGGGTGACCTCGATCCGCTTGGCCAGCGAGATCTCCTCGGCCCGTGTGAGCAAGGGGATTTCGGCCATTTGGGCCAGGTACATCCTGATCGGATCGTTTCCGGCGTTCGACGGGGCGGTCGTGATTGCCTCGTCCCGACGCGGCTGCGCCGCCCGCGGTTTGGCGGCAGGCGTCAGCGTGGACGTTTCCACCTCACGTGGCTCGGGTGGAGTGTCGACCAGTTCGATTCCCTGTTCCTCAAGCGCGACGAGCAAACAGTCGATCTTCTCCGGGTCGACCGCTTCGTCGGGCAGGTAGGAATTCACCTGATCGAACGTGAGGTAGCCCTGCGACCTGCCGAGGCCGATCAGTGTCGTCAGATCGGCGTCGGCATGGGCCGCTGAGCCGGCCAGCGGCGCGGCGGGTTCTGCCGCCGGGTCGTGCCGGATTGCGGGCTCGGTGTCGGCCGGGGCCGGACGGGGGTCGTGTTCGTGCTGGGACATCCGCGGGGTGCTCACAGATCGACTCATCAGTAGGTTCTCCTTCACCATCGTACCGTCACCTCGCGCACCGCCCCCCGACCTGTCGGAAAACAAAAGTTTCCGGCGAGGCCGATTGCAGCGACGAGACGGGCACCTTCACCCATCCTTGGGTTCGGTCATGCCCTCATCGAACTCAGCCATACCCTGAACAGCCCGCCGTTGCGCGACGAGCTGTTCGAGAAGAGCAGCCTCCGAGCCGGGATCCAGCCGGGAGGTTTTCAGTGTCCGCGCGCTTCGATGCGCCTGCCGCTGGGCCGAGCGGCGTCGCAGTGCGTCTTGCAGGTGGTGCATGCGTTCCTTGGGGTCGATTGCGGTCTGCGCGGCAGTCGTTTCGTCAACGGCCACCAGCAGGCTCTGCACCAACGGATCATGGATTTCGAGTAACAGGCCGGCCAACGCAATCTGGCGGCCGTCGGCATGCAGTCGTCGGGCGGCCTCCAGCACGGCCCGTCCCTCCTGGGTTTCCAGCTCCGCCGCTTGCACCTCGCGAACGATCAGCCCCGCGCCCTCAGGGACGCCGACAAGCACCTCGATGACCTCGCGGTCCCAGGCCGGCAGTTTCCGCATGATGCCCGGCGCATTGGCCGTGGGCTCGGTGCCATCGTATCTGTCTGACAGACCCGCTGAACGACGGGCGGGAGTGCTTCTCAGGGCAAGCATGCGGGATCGTAACGCCTCACGCGACAGGCCAAATCGGCGGGAGAGCCGGCCCACGACCTGATCCTCGCGAAGCCGAGCCTGCGATGGACTCACCGAAGATTGCATCGACACCTTCGCCATGGCCATCAACACGCTCTCCACGGCCGCCAGCGCGGCGTCGTCACCGGCGTCGGGGGCGAGGCGGGCCAGGGCCTCGTCGAGCCGGTAATCGAGCGGGTCGCCAGCCGTGGCCAAGAGTGCCTCGAATGCGTCGCTGCCCTGCTCGAGCACAAACTCGCATGGATCGACGCCAGATGGCAGCCGGGCGATCCGCACGTCGATCGGTTCGGCAAGGAGCACATCCAGAATCTCATCGGCCCGGCGGCGGCCGGCATCGTCGCCATCCAGCACGAGCACGATTCGGTCGGCATACCGCCGCAAGAGTTTGGCATGCCGTTCGCCGAGGGCCGTTCCTAGCACCGCAACGACGTCGTGGATGCCCGCCTGCCGAGCTGCCAGGCAATCGGTGTAACCCTCCACGACAATCGCCCGCCGTGATTTGCTCATCGCGTCGCGGGCAGTGTCGAGGCCATAGAGCATCGAACTCTTTGAGAAGAGCGGAGTCTCAGGAGAGTTGATGTATTTGGCGGAGTCAGCCGGAGCGCCCGGCAGCACGCGGCCACCGAAGGCGACGCACCGCGAGAACAGATCGCAGATGGGAAACATCAGCCGATCACGGAAGCGGTCGTAGTGCCCTGATCCGCCCTGGCGTTCGACGACCAGGCCCGCCTTCGCCAGATGATCGGTGGCAATGCCAGCGGCGGAGGCCTGCTTCAGCAGCCAATCCCATGCCGGTGGCGCGAATCCCAGCCGGAACGTATCGACTGTCTGCTGTGTCAGGCCACGCGAGGTGAGATAGCGACGGGCAGCCGCCGCCTCAGGGGCACTTCGCAGGCAGTCGCGGTAGCGGTCGGCAGCCCAGGCAACCGCCGCCAGGATCGATACTTTTTCGTCGGGTGGGAGTCCGCCACGGCCACGGGGCAGGTCGATGCCGGCCCGCTGGGCGAGCTGTTCGAGCGCCTCGCGGAACTCGAGCCGTTCCATCCGCATCAGAAAACTGAACACGTCGCCGCCGAGGTTGCAGACCCAGCACCGGAAGGTCTGGCGTTCTGGGTTGACGTGGAAGCTGGGGCGGGAGTCTTCATGCCAGGGGCACAGGCCCACCATGGCCTTGCCAGCCCGCCGCAGGGAAAGGTATGTCCCTACCAGATCGACGATGTCGACGGCATCGCGCACGCGTTCCTTGAGATCGTCGTGCGAGGCCGGCAGGGGTGTGGGGAGCGGCACGGGCGAAGTGATCCTTCTGCCTGAAAACGAACCAAACCAGAAGCTGCCGTCGGAATGTAGGCCTCCCCTTCAAACGGGTCAATCTCAGGAAATGCCTGCGCATTCACCCTGGTTTGCCAGCGGAGGGCTGGGGGGCTGGGGCGGTGGCCGCCTACGACAGCAGCCGGTCGATGCTCTCGAGCAGGCGATCCATGGCGAACGGCTTGCGGATGTAGTCGTCAACGCCCAGCATCTCGGCGTAGGCCTTGTGACGGCTACCTTCATTGGCGGTGATCATGATCACCTTCATGGGCACGGGACGGCTCCGTCGGAGCCGCTCCAGCACCAGAAAGCCGCTGCGTTTGGGCATCATCATGTCGAGCACGACGAGGTCGGGTTCGTCCTTCTCCGCCATCATCAGCCCCTGGTTGCCATCACGTGCAACCAGGATTTCATAGCCCCGCGATTCGAGTACCGTCCGCATCGATTCCACAATTTCGTTGTCGTCGTCCACGAGCAGCACCCGCTTGCCGCTGCGTTTGGCAACGACAACGGCCGTGGCGGTCGAGGTATCGGCGGCATCAGCCGCCACGGCGTCGGAGGCAGTCGGGTCAGTTGCCTTGCCGACGGTGCTCTTACGGGCTTTTTTAGGGGCTGGCATGTGGGATCCCGGCCAATCGCTGGCCAGTGAACGGGTACGGAAAGGTGGGAAGGACGATCGCCTCAGCCGCAGAGTTTATCACGAAGCGGCAAAACACTCCACATTCGCCCGAGATGTGCGCCCCTGCACGGCAATTCGAGCTCATTGCGGGACTCGACTCGTGAGCGAACCGTCCGAAAGGGTGTGTGTGTCGGGCGGTGACATGCCGATCACAAACGCAGCACCGACGAGGCCGAGGGCGGCTCCGAGCAGAACATCGCTGGGATAGTGGGCCGAACTGGCCACTCGCTGCGCAGCGGCGGCCATTGCCATCGCGGCGAAGAACCACCTGCCGCGGGGATATTTCCAGGACAGTGCGGCCGCCAGCCCGGCCGCAGTGGCAGCATGCCCCGAAGGGAAGCTATTGACGTCGCTGTGGCTGGCAATCGTTGTCGCGACGGAGTCTCCAAAGGTTGACAGTGCCGACGCCGCAGCGGCCAGGTCGGCGGCCCGCGGCCGGACCCTGTCCAAGGGTGTGGCCTTGATGACAGTCGCCATGAGTCCGCCCGCGAATCCCGCGACGACCATCCGCACGAAGTCCCAACTGACCGGCAGAATGCCGCACCGCGGCCGGGCATGCCAGCCGCCGAGCGTCGGATCGAGCACGGCCGCCGCCAGCAGGATGGTGGCCACGCCGATGCCGTGCCCAAAGACCTCAGAAAAATTCAGAAACCGGATGATCTCCCGCGGCAGGTGGCCCGCTTTGCACCAGCGGGCGACGTCGAGATCGATGCACAGGGCGAGACCGCCAAGGCAGGCCAGCGCAATCGCTGCCGCGATCAATTGCCGTCGGAGACTGCCGGCCGGGCGGGCCGCGGAGTTGGCCGCGGAGTGAGCGTTGGCGTTGGACGTTGAAAAACCCGATCGTGTCATGGATCGAAGTGTCGCAGATGGCCGCCCGGGGTGTCGAGAGAGTGGGCAAATTCTCAAAACCGACGGCTTGACTGGACGGCATTCCGTCATGTCCACAGTCCGCGATCAAGCATGCGATAGTTGATCGCCTCGCTCACATGGCCACAGCCGATCGTATCGGAGGCATCGAGATCGGCGACGGTGCGAGCAACGCGGAGAACCTTGTCGTGGGCCCGGGCAGAGAGCCCAAGGTCGCTCACTGCAGCCCGCAGTAGTTCGGCGGCCGACGCATCGAGGGGGCAAAACTCGCGGACCTGCCGGCTGGTCATCCGCGCATTGGAGCGAATCATCAGACCGGCAAACCTGGCCGCCTGCCGCAATCGGGCGGCCATCACGGCCTCTCGCATCTGGCTGCTCGACGTTCCGGCCCGGCTGGCCGACAGCTCCCGAAAGGGTACCGCCGGCACCTCCAGATGGATGTCGATCCGATCGAGAAGCGGCCCCGAGATCTTGCCCATATAACGCTCCACCTGCGGGGCGGTGCACTGGCATTGCCGCCGCGGATCGCCGCGGTAGCCGCACGGGCAGGGATTGAAGGCCGCCACCATCATGAAGTCGGCTGGAAACCGGGTGCTGCCCTTCGCACGGCTGATCGATACGGAGCCGTCCTCGAGGGGCTGTCTGAGCACCTCGAGCGTCCGCCGGTTGAACTCGGGCAGTTCGTCGAGGAACAAAACTCCATTGTGGGCGAGACTGATCTCGCCAGGCATCGGAATCGATCGGCCACCGATCAGACCGGCCTCCGAGATCGTGTGGTGCGGGGCGCGGAAGGGACGCGTTGCCAGCAGCGGCTGACCGGCCGACAAAAGCCCAAGCGCGCTGTAAATCCGAGTTGTCTCGATCGACTCGGCAGCTGAGAACTGCGGCAGGATCGTCGGGATCCGCTTGGCGAGCATTGTTTTGCCGCCGCCGGGAGGACCGACCATCAGGCAGTTGTGGCCGCCCGCTGCCGCCACGCAGACCGCGCGCTTGGCGGCCTCCTGCCCCCGGACGTCGGCAAAGTCGACATCATAGGCGGCAAAGCGGTCGAACCATTCCGTCACGCGGGGCGGACACCGCGGGATGTCGATGTCACCGGAAAAAAACTGCACGGCCTCGCTGAGCGAGGAAACGGGAATCACGTCGATGCCTTCGACAACAGCGGCCTCCATCGCGCTGGCCGCTGGAACGACCAGCCCCCGCAGTTGCTTCTGACGCGCCGCAGCGATGGCCACCGAAAGGGCGCCCCGCGTTGGCCGCGTCGAACCCTCGAGCGAGAGCTCGCCCACCACCGCGTAGTGCTCGAACCGCTCCGAGGAAAATTGGCCGCTGCCGGCGAGAATGCCGAGGGTGATCGGCAGGTCGAACGTGGCCGCCTGCTTCGGCATCTCTGCCGGGGCGAGGTTGATCACGATCCGGTCATTGGGCCGGTTGAATCCGGAATTGACCATCGCCCGCGCCACCCGGTGGGTGCTTTCGCGAATGGCCGTATCGGGCAGGCCGACGAGCACGGTCGAGGGCAGGGCACCGGTCGAGACGTCGACCTCCACGTCCACGGGCACCGCGTCTATTCCCAGCAGTGAAAAGGTTTGGAGTCGTGCGAGCATGGCGAAGGTCCTCAGGGGCGTGCGGATGCTTATTTCCGCGAGGACTATACAGCCGTATACCTAACGCGTCAACTGCTGGCGGGGGAAAAACAGTCCGGCAGTTGTTTCGCGATATTTCCGCTCGTCACCAAAGGCTGCGCTCCTCGAGCGCAGCGAGGAATCCGCCCAGTGGCAGCACATCGATGCCGTCTTCGGTGCGCTGGGGTCGCTCACCGAGATAGACGATCAGCCGGCGGTCGAGCCCGGCGAGGCCGTGGATGGCCCGCAGTCCGGCGAAATCCTTGGAAGCGAGCGACGTCTTCGCCTTCGCCTCGATGGCGACGTATCGCTTCCCCGACTTGATCAGGAAATCGACTTCGATCTGGCCCTCCGTCGGCGCCCAATACCAGAGGCCGTCGAAGGGATGGCCGGTGCCACTGGCGGGCTCGCCATACGCGCGGAGCAACTGGCCGATCCAGCCCTCGAAAAGCGCACCCCGCTCGGCGGATGTGGGGGGATGAAACTCCCGCTTGACCGCTCGCACGACGCCACTGTCGGACCAATAGAGCTTCGGATGGCGTCGTTCCTTCACCCGCAGCTTCGCCTCGAATGCCGGCAGCAGCCAGGCAAGATGCGTGTCGGCGAGGATGCCGAGGTAGCCGTCGACGGTCGTGCGGGCCACTCCGGCGTCGCGGGCGAGCCCCGCGACGGAGAGCACTTGTCCATGGAAGACCGCCGCCACCGGGAGGAAACGGGCGAAGCCGGGCAGGTTACGGACGAGCGACTCGGCCTGAATCTCCTCCTTGAGATACATCTGCACATACGACTCGAGCGCCTCTCGTCTGTCGGGGGCAGCCCAGATCACGGGCAGGCTTCCGTGGCGGAGCACCTCGGCCAGATTGAAGTCTCGGCCCAACTCCTGCGGGAGGAGCGGAAACATCTGCCTGTGCAACGCCCTCCCCGCCAGCAGGTTGGTGCCCGCCTGTTTCAGTTTGCGGGCGCTCGACCCCAAGAGAACGAACCGCATCCGCTGGTCTTCAATAAAGCGGTGCACCTCGTTGAGGAGCGACGGCAGCCGCTGAATCTCATCCACGACAACCGTTGCCCCGCGGGGGAGTGTCCGCAGTTCATTGGCAAACAGGCCGGGCTCCCGCAGATAGGCCTGAAAGAGCCCCTCGTCCAACAGATCAATCCGTCGCGCTGTTGGCAGCACCCGCTTCGCCCACGTGCTTTTCCCCGCCCCTCGCATGCCGAAGAGAAAGAAACTCTGCCCCGCGGGGGCCGAGAGAATGCGGTCGTAGGACTGGTTCTGCACCATGCCGTCATTTATACCGGAAATATGACGGCATGCCTAAAATGGGGACGGGAGCGAATTTTCGGTCATCGGAATGCAACGCGAATCGAGGGCAGTTCTGGGGAAAATCGCTCCCGTCCCCAATTTATTCGTCCCCAATTTATTTCAATCACCTACGGGCCGTGAGCCTGAGTCGCCTCAGGCGATGACGTCGGGGATGACCTGGCCACCGACGTCCGTCAGTCGGAAATTCCGGCCGTTGTGGCGGTAGGTGAGCTTTTCGTGGTCGATGCCCAGCAGATGCAGCAGCGTCGCGTGCAGGTCGTTGACGTGCACCTTGTTCTCCACCGCCTTGTAGCCGAAGGGATCGGTCGCGCCGTAATGAAATCCGCCCTTCACACCGCCGCCGGCCATCCAGAGCGTGAAGCCGCCGGGGTTGTGGTCGCGGCCCTTGCCCCCCTGTGAGTCGCTTGTGCGGCCGAACTCGCCTCCCCAGATCACGAGCGTGTCTTCGAGCAGACCGCGTGCTTTCAGATCCGCCAGGAGCGCGGCGGCGGGCCGGTCGGTGGCCAGGCCGCATTCGCGGTGGTTGGTCTCGATGTTGCTGTGGCCGTCCCACGGCACGTCGTCCACGCTGCCATCCCCGCCCACGCCGCGGCCCGCGAAGATCTGCACGAACCGCACGCCCCGTTCGAGCAGCCGGCGGGCCGTGAGGCACTGCTTCGCAAAGACCTTGCACTTGGGGTCCTCGGTGCCGTAGAGGTCGTGCGTGGCCTTCGACTCCTGGGATAGGTCGATCGCCTCCGGCGCGGCCGTCTGCATCCGGTAGGCCAGTTCGAAACTCTTGATTCGCGCCGCCAGATCGGCCTGCGTGGGTCGGCCGGCCGCATGCGCGGCATTGACCGCGGCGAGCAGGTCGAGCTCCGCCCGCTGCGATTCGAGGCTGTGCCCTTGCCGCAGCGAGAGGTTGTCGATCGCCACCGACCGCCGGGCATCGATCGCCAGCGCCTGATAATTCTTTGGCAGGAAGCCGGCCGACCAGATCTGGTCGTCGCCACGCGGCTTCCGCTCATGCATGACGACGAAGCTGGGGAGGTTCTCGTTCATCGAGCCGAGGCCGTAGTCGAGCCAGGCCCCCATGCTCGGCATACCAGGCCGGCTGAACCCGCCCATCAGCTCCATCGCCGCCGGGGCGTGGTTGTTGGCCCGCAGGTGCATCGAGTGGATGAAGCAGATGTCGTCCACGTGCTGCGAGAGGTGAGGGAAAAGATCGCTCACCCATGTGCCCGACTGGCCGTGCTGCGCCCACTTGAACGGGCTCGCGAGGCACTTGCCGCTGGTCTGGAAAAAGCCGACCTGACTGTCGGCCCCTGGCAGCGGCTCGCCGTTTCGGGCCTGCAGCTCCGGCTTATAGTCCCAGGTATCCACCTGCGACGGCGCGCCCGTCATGAAGAGCCAGATCACCCGTTTTGCCTTCGGGGGATGGTGCGGCAGCATGCTTCCCGCGGCACCAGCGGTCGCACCACCGGACGTATTGCCGCTGGCATCCTGGCCGAGCAGCGATGCCAGCGCCAGCGACCCGAAGCCGAGCCCGGACTCGCGCAGAAACCGCCGCCGGGCGGGCAGCAGTAATTCACCGATCGATGGTGTCTGGTCAGTCAACATAGATGAACTCGTTGAGGCAGAGCATGAGGTGGCACGTGTCGGCGAGGGCGGCCTTCCGCTGGGCCTCGTCGCCGCCGGCGGCCTGTTCGCGGGCCGCGAGGAAGCTGGTGAATCGCGTGACATCGTCGGCCGAGGGCTTCCGCGACAAGGCGACGGTGAAACAGTATTCAATTACAGACGGCCCCGTGCCGCCCACGGCCTTGCGGGCCCGCTCCGCGAGCCCTTCGGCAGCCGAGCGGACGAGCGGGGAATTCATCATCGTGAGCGCCTGCGTCGGCACGGTCGCGATGCCACGCGCTCCCACCGACTGGATCGGCTCCGGCTGGTCGAAGACCCCCAGGAACGGCTCAGGCTCGCTGCGTTTCACACGGATATAGATGCTGCGGCGCGGGGAATCCGCACCAACCAAGCTCCTGCCATACATCTGAGCAATGAGCCGGCCGGATGCCGCGAGGAGCGCGTCTCGGATCACCTCGCCTTCGAGCCGCGTGGGTCTGCGATGCCAGAGGAGCAGATTGTCGGGATCCTTGGTCCGCCGGACGTCATCGACGGCGCCCGACTGCCGGTAGGTGGCGCTCGTCACGATCAGCCGATGGATCTCCTTCAGGCTCCAATGCTCGTCCACGAGCCGGTTGGCCAGCCATTCGAGGAGTTCCGGATGCGTGGGCTTGTCGCCCTGCGTGCCGAGATCGTTTGGTGTGGCGACGATGCCGCGGCCGAAGTGGTGGTGCCAGAGACGGTTGACGATCACGCGGGCCGAGAGCGGGCCGGCGCCCCGGTTCACGTCCGTGAGAAATGCCGCCAGGCCGAGGCGTGAGTCGGGCAGCGGCTTGCTTTCGGGATCGGAGAACAGACCGGTTTCGGCATCGTCCGAGGCGACCGCGGCGAGCACGAACCCTGGCGCCGCCTTGCCCTTCTTGCGGCCCACCTCGCCTCTCGCGAGCACGAACACATCCTGTTCGCCGCTCCGCACTGCCTGCGAGTTGCCGGTGATCACCCATCCGCCGTTGGTGGCGGCGTAGACCTGGTGCAGGTCGGGCTTCGGTTCCTTTGCGTCGATCGCGTCGAGGACAACCATCACCCGCTCGGTATCGGCATCGAACCGGCGGAACCAGCGGAGCACGTCGCGGCCGACTCCTTCGTTCGTCAGATCGCCCGCGGCCGTCTTTGCGGCATCGAAGAGCGTGGCGACTTCACGGAATGCCTGCGGCGCGGCGGGGTCGGCGAGGCCGAGCGGCTCGGGCGTCGATGCGGCCGCCAGGCGGAACTTCGCGAGGCCGTGTTGATTGGCCTGAAACCTGAGTTCGACGGTGAGCTGCGTGCCCCCCTCGAAGCCGATCGGCTGGTCGAAGGCGAAGACGGCGGCATGGTCCTTGCCGGTCTGGCCGCCGATCGACCAGCCCGTATTCCCGTCGCCATCGACCGCATTGTCCAGTTCGAAGCCCGGCTCCTGAAAGCTCGCCGCCACCGCCTGCAGCTTTGGCGTGACAGGTTTTCTGTCCGGGGCTGCGACGAGCGGGGTGGCCGTGACCTTGAGCGTGCTCAGCCGAAACCCGCCATCCTTGCCCGTACCGGGGCCGCCACCGGGCGCTGACGGGCTCGCAAGCGGCTCAAGCCGCAGGGCAGTCAGGCCTTTCTGGTAGGTGTGGAACGTGAGCGTGTAGCTGTCGTCCCCTTCAAGTTTCCCTGAGGCGGCAACCGTATCCCCGGCCTCCTCGAGCAGCGTGGCTTTCGCGGCCTTGAGCGACTGTGGGTCGAGCACCTGCCAAGGGGCGGCTTGTTGCCTGGCGGCGTCGCCGGTGAGCCATTTCGCGAGCCTTGAAGCCAGCTGCTCACGCTGAAAACGGTCCACCTCGGCGACGACCGGGGCCTTGGTCGCCAGCCAGGCGTCGTGTTTCACCTTCGTCGCGGCTGGATCGGGATCGATGCCCCGCTCCTGCTGCACGGCCTTTCCGAGGCAGGCGATCATTGCGTAGTAGTCGCGATGGGCGATCGGGTCGTACTTGTGGTCGTGGCAGCGGGCACAGCCGATCGTCATGCCCAGCACGCTCGAACCGAGCGTAGCCACCATGTCGTCGAGCTGGTCGTAGCGGATCGGTTCGACGGTCTTGGCGGTGACCTGATTGGGATAGGGGCCCGCCACGAGGAAGCCGGTGGCACTCGTCGCCTCGTAGTCGCCCGGCTTGATCAGATCGCCCGCCACCTGCAAGCGGAGGAATTCGTCGTAGGGCATGTCGGCGTTGACGGCCTTGATCACCCAGTCTCGATAATGAAAGGCGCCACCGCGGTCGGAGTCGAACTCGTAGCCGCCGCTCTCGCCGAACCGCACCGTGTCGAGCCAGTGGCGGGCCCAGCGTTCGCCGAACCGCGGGCTGGCGAGCAGCCGGTCGACGAGTCGTTCGTAGGCGTCGGCCGACGTGTCGGCGAGGAACTGCTGGAGCTCTTCCGGCGTGGGCGGCAGGCCGATGACGTCGAAGAACACCCGCCTTGCGAGTGTTTCCCTGGCGGCCTCGGCGCTGGGGCTGACGGAGGCCGCCTCCTGCCTGGCGAGGACGAACCGATCGATGTCGTTCTTGGCCCAGGCGGGGTTCTTCACGTCGGGCACCGCCACTGGTGCCAGCCGGCGGTACGACCAATGCTGTCGCCCCGCCTCGACGTCGATCGTCCGTTCGTCCACGATGGCCGTGGGCTCGTCGCGGGGATCGGGAGCGCCCATATCGATCCACTTCTCAAAGTCGGCGATCACTTCGTCGGGCAGTTTTCCTGCCGGCGGCATTTCGAAGCCGTCATACTTGAGGGCCGCGAGCAGCAGGCTCTCCTCTTTCTTGCCGGGCACGACGGCCGCGCCGCTCTCGCCTCCCTTGGCCATGCCATCGCGGGAATCGACGAGCAGGTTGGCCTTGAGCTTGCCGGCCCGAAGGGCCTCGGCGGAGTGGCACTGGTAGCAGTGCTGCACGAGCACGGGCCGAATCTTCGCCTCGAAGAAGGCGATGTCTCCCGGCGACGGCGAGGCCTGAGCGATCCGCTCGGGCACAGCCACCGCCGTGGCGGAAACCGCCAGCAGGCAGAGCGATCTCAGGATGGCAGGCGTGATGCGGCTCATGGTGTGGCTCATGCAGTCACGATCTCTTCCAAACGAAACCGGAAGGCTTCAAGATGCTATCGTATCATCGACACCCATTATTACTCCGGATCGGGTTTTTCCAAAGGATCGGCTCCGGCCAGGGATTTATTCCCGTCGCGTTTGGCATGACATGTGCTACGAGACATGTGCTGAGATACTTTCGGCCGTGGCCATAAGATTCCATCTTGTGGGGCTCGGGGCCGCATACGGCAAGTTGAAAACTCGCCGCCACGGGAGTCGTGCAGAAGGTCAGGCCTGGATGGCCGGTTGAGCACCAGCCGACGGAGGTCGGCCAAGAGAAAACGACACGATGTCGTGTTTCTCGTGTATA
>JBIIFB010000215.1:0-5403 GCA_044237545.1 Pirellulales bacterium | reverse complement strand
TGTCGGCGACTCTCTCTCCCCCGTGGCGACAAGATTTCATCTTGTTGAAGGGATGTGCAAGTTAAAAACTCGCACCCACGAAGAAGCCGAACCCAACAACAAACCTTCCCCCGTGGCGACAAGATTTCATCTTGTTGAAGGGATGTGCAAGTTAAAAACTCGCACCCACGAAGAAGCCGAACCCAACAACAAACCTTCCCCCGTGGCGACAAGATTTCATCTTGTTGAAGGGATGTGCAAGTTAAAAACTCGCACCCACGAAGGAAAAACCCCGTACCAGGCCCACGACGAGCCCCCCACAACAAGTCGATTTCCTCTACTCGTCGGTGACACAGCCCAGCGAGGCCGGGGCCACGCAGCGGATGTATTTCGCGAGCATGCCACGGGTGGCTTTGAGCGGTGGGGCCTTCCACTCCGAGCGACGGCGGCGGATCTCATCCTCAGACACCTCCATATCGATCGAGGCGGTGTCGGCGTCGATCACCACCACGTCGCCGTCGCACACCAGCGCGATCGGCCCGCCGTCCTGCGCCTCGGGCACGACGTGCCCAACGATGAAGCCGTGCGATCCGCCCGAGAACCGTCCGTCGGTGATCAGGGCCACGTCGTTGCCAAGCCCAGCCCCCACCAGTGCCGAGGTCGGCGTGAGCATCTCGGGCATCCCCGGACCGCCCTTGGGCCCCTCGTAGCGGATGATCACCACGTCACCACGAAGAATTGCTCCCTGTTCAAGTGCCGCAAGCATGCCCTCCTCGCTGTCGAACACACGGGCCGGGCCGCGAAACCGCGAGCCTTCCTTACCGGTGATCTTGGCGACGGCGCTGCCAGGCGCAAGGTTGCCGTGAAGAATCGTGATGTGGCCGGTTGGCTTGATCGGGTGCTCCACCGGCTGGATGATCTTCTGCCCGGCGGCCAGCCCCTTGTTCGAGGCCAGGTTCTCCGCCAGCGTCTTGCCGGTGACGGTCATGCAGTCGCCATCGAGCAGGCCCTTGTCGAGCAGATACTTCATCAGGCCGCTCGTGCCGCCGATCGAATGGAGATCTTCTTGGACATATTTGCCGCTCGGCTTCAGATCGGCGATGTAGGGCACCCGCCGCGACACCCGCTGGAAATCGGCCGGCTCGAGCGGCACGCCCACCGCCCGGGCCATCGCGATCAGGTGCAGCACGGCATTGGTCGACCCGCCAAGCGTCATCACCGTGACGATGGCATTTTCGAAACTGCGACGCGTCATGATGTCGCGGGGCTTGAGGTCGAGCTCCAGAAGGTGGCGGATCGCCGCGCCCGCCCGCTGGCACTCATCGAGTTTTTCCGCATTCTCCGCCGGGATGGATGCACTGTCGGGCAGGGCCATGCCCAGCGCCTCGATGGCCGTGGCCATGGTGTTGGCCGTATACATGCCGCCACACGCGCCGGCGCCGGGACAGGACTTCCGCACGATGTCGCTCCGACGGGCATCGTCGATCCGGCCGGCAACATACTCGCCGTAACACTGGAACGCCGAGACGATGTCGAGCGGAGTACCGTCGGCGAGGTGGCCAGGGCGGATCGTGCCGCCGTAGACCATCAGGGCGGGGCGGTTGAGCCGGCCCATCGCGATCAGGCAGCCCGGCATGTTCTTGTCGCAGCCGGGAATCGCCACCAGACCGTCGTACCACTGGGCCTGCATCACGGTCTCGATCGAATCGGCGATGATGTCACGGGATGGGAGCGAGTAGCTCATCCCATCGGTGCCCATCGAAATGCCGTCGCTGACACCGATAGTGTTGAACCGCATCCCCACCATCCCGGCCGCCGTCACGCCCTCCCGCACCCGAGCCGCCAGTTTGTCGAGATGCATGTTGCAGGTATTGCCCTCGTACCACATGCTTGCGATGCCAACCTGCGGCTTGTCGAGGTCGGACGGCTGGAGCCCGGTGCCCAAAAGCATGGCCTGAGAGGCCCCCTGCGAACGCGGCTGGGTGATCCGGGAGCTGTAACGATTCAGAATGCTGGTGGCGGTCGTGCTGGGCATGACGGTTTCCTCCGGTTTGCGTACGGGCCGGGTTGGGTGCAGGCCGGTTGATGGAAGCGGGTTGATGGAAGCGGGTTGATGGAAGATAGTTTCCGCGTCCCTTGATGGAAAGGTGCAGGTGAAAGGTGCTGGAGCCAGTGCGTCCCGAATTCGTTTTTCTCGATCTGGGGAACGTGATCGTATCATTCGACCGCGACCGGGCTTTCCGGCAGATGGCCGCAGTCTCGGGGGCTGATGTGGCGGCCATCCGCACCGTCATGATGGAGGGGGGCCTGCACGATCAGCTCGAACGCGGCGAGATCGACTGGCCGGCGTTTCACGGCGAGTTTTCCGAGCGGACCGGCACGACCTCCACTCCCGCCGCCCTGGCCCACGCCGCCAGCGACATGTTTGCCCTGAAGATCGAGATGCTGCCGGTGATCGCCGGACTCGAGCGCACAGGCTGCGGCCTGGGCATCCTCTCAAACACGTGCGGCCCGCACTGGGAGCATCTGCTCGGGCAGCGGTATTCGGTTCTGCCCGGTCACTTTCGCGAAATCATCCTCAGCCACGAGGTGGGAGCGGTAAAACCGGAGCCCGACATCTACCGGTTGGCTGCGGCACGGGCCGGCACGTCGCCAGAGCGGATTTTCTTCTGCGACGACATTCCCGCCCACGTCGATGCCGCCCGGGCCGCGGGCTGGCAGGCCGAGATTTTCACATCGGCCGCGGGCCTTGTCGATGCCCTCGATCGCCGGGGGCTGAAGCTCGGTCTGTGATCAGGTCGTTCAGCAGACCAGCTACCGCCGCCTCTTCAAACCGGCCCTCGAGCACGACCGCACCATCGGCCGTCAACACCGGCACGCGGTCTCCGTAGCGTTGCTGGGTAGCAGGGTCTGCGTCGACATCGACAAGTTTGGCGACGATCGCGGGCCCGCAGGCCGCCAGCATGTCTTCGGCCGCCTCGCAGAGGTGGCAGCCGCGGCGGGTGTAGAGCAAAAGCACCATGTCTCCACTAGAATACAGGACCGGGTCGGCCGGACCATTCAAGGCTGTTCTGCCTGCGGTTCGGGGCCGTTCCCAGCCACTCACGCCGCCTGCCGGCCAAACCGTCCCCCTGGACCTGACCCTAGACCTGACATTGGACCTGACCCCGCATGCCTGACCCCACATCCACGTCGACCCAGACACTTGAAGACTTCCTCCGCGTCGCGCGGTCCAGCGGCCTGGTCGACGCAGGGAAGCTCGACGAGGCTGTTGCGCCATGGAAAGACATGACCGGCCCCGTTCCGGAAGACTGCATCCAAACACTCATCGACCGCGGCCTTCTGACGGCATGGCAGCTCGAGCAGCTGCGCAAGGGACGCCACAAGGGGTTTGTGCTCGGCAAATACAAGCTCCTGCGTCTGCTCGGCGCGGGCGGCATGAGCAGTGTCTACCTCGCCGAACACACGACCCTCCACAATAAGGTGGCCATTAAGGTGCTGCCCGTGAAGAGGGTCGAGCAGACCTCCTACCTTGCCCGCTTTGAGCGCGAGGCACAGGCGTCCGCCAGGCTCAGCCATCCCCACATAGCGCGAGCCTACGACCTCGATACATCCGGGACGATCCACTTCATCGTGATGGAATACATCGATGGCATCGACCTGCATGCCCGGGTCAAGCAGGATGGGCCGCTCTCGGTCCGCGATGCCGCCGACTGTATCCGTCAGGCAGCCCTCGGCCTCCAGCATGCCCATGACGAGGGGCTCGTGCACCGCGACATCAAGCCCGCCAACCTGATGATCGACAAGCGGGGCCATGTGCGAATCCTCGATCTCGGACTGGCACTGGCCAGCGATGATCAGGATGCCTCATTGACGAAGGCACACGACGAAAAAGTGCTGGGCACCGCAGATTACCTCGCCCCTGAACAGGCTCGCGACAGCCACAAGGCTGACGGTCGGTCGGACATCTACTCGCTGGGATGCACGCTCTACTATCTGCTCGTCGGAAAGGCTCCTTTCGCCAAAGGCTCGCTTGGCGAACGCATCCGCGGGCACATGACCGAACCGCCCCCGAACCTGCTCGATGCCAGGCCAGACGTCCCTGCGGCCATCGCAGAGATTTATTTCCGCATGATGGAAAAACATCCCGATGCCCGGCAGCAGTCGGCTCAGGAAATAGCCGACTCACTCACCGCCTGGCTGGCCACGACGGCAGGAACAACCGGGAGACAGCGGGCAGAACCCCCTCGGCGGCCCTCGCTGCGACGCACCGCCAAGGGTACGACTGGCGGCGAAACTGGCCGACTTTCGGGCGACACTGGTAGCGGCACCAGCAACACCGGCAGCGGCAGCGGCAGGAGTGCCAGTGGCTCCGGTACTCATGCTATTGGCTCCGGTACGAGCGGCGTGGGCAGCAGTGCCAGCGGCGTGGGCACCAGTGCTATCGGCGGCTTCGGCAGCGGTGCGGCGGTGCCTGCGCCCGGATCCCGTTCTGGGGCGCATGCTCGACCTCAGCCACAGGCGGAGGTCGATCTCCAGTCACTTTCGTTCACGCCGCCATCGTCGAGCGGATCGGGGTCCACCGGCCGCCTCCCAAACGTTCCGTCCAAGCCCGCGGCCCCGGCCATGCCCCCCGGCGGCGTCTTCATCAATACGAATACGGCATCGGCTGCGGGCAAGCGTGGCGGTGCCGAAAGCCTGCGGCCACCGGCACCAACGACCGCACGAGTTGCGGCTGTCCCGGCCCGTTCTGCCATCCCTGGGTGGCTTTCGCGGCGATATGGTGGCCTACCGCTCGCGGTCTGGCTGGCAGCCGCGTTGCTGCTGACCTGCATTCTGGTAGTCGCCGGCTGGCTGCTCCTCGGTGGCTCAGCCGACACCACGCAGGGCGACGACGCGAGCGAGGCCGTTGAAGCAGTCGACGACAACGCAGCGTTTCCCATTGAAAGGCCTCCGCTCGGTAAGAAAAACAGATTGATAAAGCCGAAGACCGGGTCGCCAAAGACGAGTTCGACAAAGCCTCAGCCGGGGGCTTCAGCGAAGCCAAGGAAACCGTCTCCAGACCAAGAGCCCGCCGGACCGAGCCTACTCGACGGACTTGGGGCGATTCAGCCTGACAAGCCGCCGGTTCAACCTGACAAGCCGCCGGTTCAACCTGACAAGCCGCCGGCCGGCAATGAATGATCAGCCGGAAGCCGGCGAGATCTTCCATGGCCCATCGGCGAGCGCATCGAGGCTGCCGCGGTGCGTGAGGTCGTAGTCGAGTGGCGTGAGCGTCACATGGCCGGCAGCGAGCGCGGTGACATCCGAATCCAATGGTGAAGGCGGTGGCGGCGGCTCGTTGGTGGCCCAGTAATAGGAGCGGCCACGGGGATCGACCCGCCGCTCGAAGGCCTCGCCATAACGAGAGATGCTCATCGGCAC
>JBIIFB010000067.1:0-17386 GCA_044237545.1 Pirellulales bacterium | reverse complement strand
GTGCAGGGCGAAAAGATCTACGTGCAGAAATTCGCCCGTCGCAAGAACTACCGTCGTCGCACCGGACACCGTTCGATTGCAACGAAGGTCCGCATCGCGTCGATCAGCTAGCACCATGGCAGCGAGTCGTGGCAGCGAGTTTTTAACTTGCTGTGTTCCCATGTGGCAGCGAGTTTTCAACTTGCTGAATTCCCATGTGGCAGCGAGTTTTCAACTTGCTGAATGGGTCTCTCATTCAACAAGATGAAATCTTGTCGCCACGGGGGGTCTCTCATTCAACAAGATAAAATCTTGTCGCCACGATGGGTCTCTCATTCGACAAGATAAAATCTTGTCGCCACGTGGGAAAAAGCCGTGTTTAGGCACGGCCCAGAATGCCGGCCAGCGGTCCGCCCCGGCGACAGAGTTCGTCGACCCGTGACGATACGTCTGGATCCTCCTCAACCGGTGGCGCATGGTGCGGCTTGAGCCGGGCATCGATCACGAGCGGCCCACGGCAGCCCCAGTGCTTCTGGTGGACTGCCGCCTCGACGCCATGCACGTCCGCCGCAGGGTTGGACCTCGTGAACGTCAGCCAGAGAAAGTTTTCAAGTGAGGCCGCGGCGAAGTCACTGTCGTCCACGATCACGATCAGCGGCCAGCCGCGAAGCGGATGCTCGGGACCGATTGCCTGGGTGAACCGTTCGACGTCGCCCGACCAGGCCGCGGTCGCTGCCGCCTCCCAAATGCTCGCGTCGCTTGTCGCTTCGAGCCTTGGTCGGGGCTCGATCCGCGGGCCCCGCACGGCCACGATGCCGGGCAGGCAGACCCGCGGTTCGTGAAAGCCGTCGGCGAGCGAGAGGCCTTCGCCGAGCGTGCTGGGCAGTTGCCGGATGGCCGGGCCGCGTGCGGCGACCACGAGCTTTGATCCGGCGTTGAATCCGCTGCCGGAATAGTCAAGCGTGTCGATCGTTGTTTCGGTGTGAAAGTGGCAGTCGCGACGCCAGTCAACACGCGCGAGGAGGTGGGTCAGGAAGGGGACCACGTCGTGGGCGTCGAGGCCCGGGGCATCGCCGGCGGCCACGATGAAGAGATACTTCGCCAGCGATAATTGCCCCTGTCCGAGGATCGCGGCCGCCTGGGTGAGCAGTTCGGCCGGCCGGTCCGAACGCTTCCAGGGCATGTAGCGTTCGCTCCCAACGGCCAGAAGCAGCGGATGAACCCCCGACGCATCGACCGCATGCACGCTCGACACGCCGGGCAGCACGGTGGGGATCACGGGGCCGGTGAGTTCGTGCACGAGCCATCCAAAGAGCGTGTCTTCCTGGGGCGGTCGCCCGACCACCGTCATGGGCCAGATCGCCCCGTCGCGATGCCAGACATGCTCGACGCGCATCACGGGGAAGTCATGCCGCCGCGCGTAATAGCCGAGGTGGTCGCCGAACGGACCCTCTGGCTTCACGGCACCCGGTGAGACCGTGCCCTCGATGACAAAGTCGGCATCGGCGTAGATTCCGGGGCTGTGCCTGCGGGTGATCATCGGCAGCCGATGGCCCGCCAACACGCCTGCGAAAGTCAGCTCAGAGAGACCCTCCGGCAGCGGCATCACCGCCGAGACGGCTAGCGCCGGCGATCCGCCCACGAAGATCGCGACTCGCAGCGGTTCATTCCGCTCGAGCGCCGCGGCGTGATGCAGGCCGATGCCGCGGTGCAACTGGTAATGGAGACCGACCTCTCGGTCGCGGGTGTAGTCGTTGCCCGCCAGCTGCACTCGGTACATGCCGAGGTTGGACTTCTGCAACGCCCGCCTCGTGCCGACGTGCCGCGGATCCTCGGTGTAGACAGCCGGCAGGGTAATGAATGGCCCGCCATCCCCCGGCCAGCACGTGACGTGCGGGAGTTGGGAGAGGGGGATCTCATGCGCGAGCACCGGCCCCGATCGCACGCGACGGGGCAGCATCGAGAGGGCATCGAGCGGGCTCCGCCAGTATCGCCACGGTCGGGCGAGCGCCTGGGTGGGATCGATCTTGAGTTCCACCAGCCGCTTCACACGGTCGAGCGAGTCGGCGAAGATCCGTTCGATCCGTCGCTTCGTGCCGTAGAGATTGACGAGGATCGGGAAGGCGGAGCCGCGCGGGTTTGTGAACAGGACGGCGGGGCCCCCGGCGCGGAACAGACGCCGCTGGATTTCTGCGATCTCGAGATTCGGATCGACGGGGTGCGGAATCTCGACGAGTTCCCGCTCGCGGCGAAGGGCGTCGGCACAGGCGCGGAGTGAGTGGAATCCCATAGATTGTTTACCGCCTCCATCTTAGACAGTTGGCTGATTGTGGCAGGCCTCGGCTGGGGCGACGAATGCCCCCGGCAGAGCGGTGGGGGGAATATACTCGGGACCCCTTGGTCGGAGAGGGTTCGACGGCGCAGCGTGGTTTTTCAGGCTGTGTCGACGCAACGCCCAACTCGATCAACGGCACAAGCGAGATCCGATGCCGACCGCGAGTCTGTCACAGCTGCCCCCCTTTGATGCCCGGGTCGTTCGCGCCGTCGCAGGGTTGCTCAATCCAGGGGTGGTCGTGCCGGCGGATCCCCTCTCGGGCGTCGATCCCGGGGCGTGGATCCATGTCTCCCGCTTTTGGCATGTCGCGCCGAGGCTCTGGCTGACGCTGCGGCAGTCCAGCGGGGTGCCGGACAAAGTCCGCGAGCAATTGCGGACGGAATACTGGCGGGCCGTCCATGCCAGTGCCGGGCTCCGCACCGCGGCGAACGACCTGATCGCGACGCTCAACGGGCAGGGGGTCGTGCCGATGCTGCTCAAGGGCGGCTGCCACCTGTTCGACCCGCCTGCGGGCCATGCCGGCACGCGGGTGATGGTCGACCTCGACGTGCTGGTGCCACCGGGACAGGATCGCCGCTGTTTCGATACCCTCTGCGGCCTGGGTTTCATACCGGCGGAGGACTGGGACACGGAGCGGTTTCACCACTGGCCGAAATTGACTCGAACCGGCACCGGGACGGACGAGCCGCTGGTCGTCGAAATCCACAAGACGCCCTGGCTCGGTGGCGGCAGCGGGGAGAACGAGGCATTTTTTGCAGCGTCCGTGCCTGCCACGAACGCTGCCGGCAACGCCCGCCTGCCATGCACCGCCCATCGGCTGCTTCACAACGCGGTGCACATGTTCGAAGGGCAGTTTCGGCACTACGCGGTCTGGCAGCCCGGCGAGATCGACGACGCCATAGGCTGTACCAATCTCAGGCAGCTGCTCGACTTCGTCGATCTCTGCTGGTACCGGGGCGACACATGCGACTGGGACTGGCTCCTGGCCGAGGCGGAGCGGTTTGGCCGTCGCCAAGACCTCGCGCAGTGGGCCTTTCTGGCCCGCGAGCTGTGTGCCGCACCGGTGCCGGACCCAGTCGCACAGTGGCATGTTGGCCGGCCTGAGTCGCGGACAATCAGTGCACGGTGCGAACGTGTCGCGAAACGGGTGCTTCGCTCCACCGGGATGCTTGGGGCGGTGCGGCGGCTGAGAACCGCCCTCTTCAGCTGACGCCCTCTTCACCTGATGCTCGGTCAGCTGATACGTGTTCCGCTACGGAAGGGGCCGCTATGGTCCGTGGCCGTCGAAGCCACCCACCGCGTCGAGCAGGCTGCGACTGATCACGAAGTTGCTGGCGCTGCGATGACATGGAGTTCCCGGGGAGGCAGCGACGGGATTCCGTGCTGCCGGGCTTCATACAAGCCCTGAGCGTAAGCGACGGGATTCCGTGTTGCCGGGCTTCATACAAGCCCTGAGCGTAAGCGACGGGATTCCGTGTTGCTGATCCCCCGGCTCACGCCGAGGGCTTTTATGGGAAGGTTCATGCAGGCCCTTGATACAAGCCCCTGGCCTTGGGCGAAGGGATTCCGCGTTGAGCCCCGGTGCTCAGCCGGAAAACACCGGTCGTGAACACCCACCCGCGCGACCGTTCGGGGAACGCGCGAGGATCATGTGTCCGCCGTATAAGATCGCAACTGCCTCATGAGACGAAGCCAGGATTCCATGGATGCCCGCATGACCACGGCCAGCCTTCCAGACAGCCTTTCAGACGGTGCCAGAAACAACGCCAGAGACGGCGACAGCCCCAGCGACGACCGCCGGCTAGACCGCCGCAATCTGGCGGTGAGCATGCTCGGCACGCTCGCAGCGATCCTCATCGCCTGGCCGTTCGCCGAAGGGGGATCCTGCGATGATTTCTCCTATATCCACATGGCCAAGACGCTCGCCGAGACGGGCCGCTTCGCTTACAACGGCTGGCCGACGGCGATGCTCGGGATCCAGGTCTGGTGGGGGGCCGCATGGATCTGGCTGTTCGGCTTTTCATTTACAATCGCACGGCTGAGCCTGTTGCCGCTGGCATTGGGTGCCGTGGGGCTCGTGTATCTGTTGGCACGACGGGCGAGGCTCTCTCCCGCGGATGGTCTGTTTGTCGCGCTCGCGACGGGCCTGAGCCCTTGGTTTATGTCGCTCGCCCCCACGTTCATGACGGATGTGTCGTCGCTCTTTTTTCTGATGGCGAGCCTGTATGGATTTGTGCGGGCGGTGGAAGCTGCCGAGCAGGATGCAGCACGTAGTCGGTATGCCTTGGCGTGGCTGGCGGTTGGCATGCTCTGCGGTGTGCTTGGCGGGACGATCCGGCAGACTGTCTGGTTTGCTCCGCTGGCTGGTTCGGCCGTCCTGTTTCTGTGGCCGCGGGTCAGACCCCTTGTCAGGCTGGCGGCCCTGCTGTGCGGCGGGATTGGTCTGGCCAGTATCGCGATCGGGATGCGGTGGTTCGCGAGCCAGCCGTATGCGATTCCCACCCAGCCGCTGACGCTCTCGGTGTGGAGCCTGTCGCAGGCCGCCGGGACGGTGCGGCAGGTCTGCCTGGTCGTCGCCGGGGGCATGGCCGCGGCGATGCCAGTCTTCGCATGGTGCCTGCCTGCCTGGAAACGGTGGCACCGCGAGCGTCGGCCCTGGCTGGGGAGTGCCCTCATTGCCGACGCCGTCATCGTAGCGGCCATGGGCCTTGTTGTTTTTGTCTCCGACTTTAGCAGGATGCTCACAATCATCGGCCTGCCAGTGGATGCGGGCGGGCTGAACAGCCCGTGGATGCCGATGATCAGGAGCCTGCGGATCGGTCTTTTGGTGGCATTTGCATTGGCGGCGGTGGGAGTGCTTGTCAGGCAACGCACCGCTGTCGTGATCGCCATCCGCCGGATGCCGCCGGCACTGCTGATCACGCTGGTGTATCTGGTCGCCTATTCAGCCGTGCTTCTTCAGGCCTCGAAGACGACCGGCAATATCTTCGGACGCTATTATCTGCCGCATATCCCGATTGTTTCCTGTGCGATCCTGTTCGTTATGGGTGGAGTGGCGACGGCGTCCCGCGACCGCAACAGATCTGCATGGGGCTGGGTATTCCTCGCGATTGTCGCGGCGTATGGGGTGGGTACACTGCACGACGGGTTTGCCGAGTGCCGTGTCCGCCTCGCCGCAGTCGAATCGTTGGAGCGGGCGGGCATTCCTCGCCAGCGGATCATGGCCGGCTGGGAGATCGACGGCTGGGAGCAGATTGAGCGAGTAGGCTTCATGAACGACCCGCGGATCCGGGTGCCGCCGGATGCCTACCAACCTTGGAAGCCTGATGGCTACCCGGAGAATTTGTTTCTGCGTCAGCGGCTCCCGTCGCTGACGCCCGAGTACATCATCGCCGTTGAGGGGGATCAGTTTTCTGGCACCGACGCCAGCCTCGAGAGCATTCCGTTCACAGCCTGGCTGCCCCCCTTTCGCCGGGCGGTTGTCGTCTCCCATCAGCAGCCGATGGAGGTAGTAATGGACGGCCCCGCAGAAGATGGTGCGAGATGATCCTGCGCGTGCGCTGGAATACTGGGCCGCTTGAACAGGCGAGAGAGGCGAGCCAAGCTCGACATTGCCGGCCCGGCGGAGTATCCTTTCGTCTCGCGGAACCCCGCTCTCGTATCTTTCAGGAGAGGATCGCCATCATGAACACGGTCACAACGACATCGGCTGCTGAAGTGCCGACGGTGGGCTCGAGTGAGGGCGTGTCTCGCCGCGAATTCGTGGCGCGGCTCCGCCGCGCGACTTTGTTTGTGGCACCGGCCGTGGCGGCCATCGCCTTGACTGCGCCCAGCGTGTCGGCAGGCTACTGATACGCCCGACCTCCATCGCGGGCTGAATCGACGTGGGCATCGACTTCCGCAACCGCAATCTGTGGCTGATCGTGCCGCTGGCCTTGCTGGCCCCGCTTGTCGTGCTTGCCTCGCTCATCGCGGCATGGCCTTTCGCCGAGGGGGGCTACATCGATGATTTCTCGTACATCCACATGGCCAAGACGCTCGCGGAGACGGGCCGCTTTGCCTACAACGGCTGGCCGACGGCGATGCTGGGGATTCAGGTCTGGTGGGGAGCAGCCTGGGTCTGGCTCTTTGGTTTTTCGTTCTGGATCGTCCGACTGAGCGTGCTGCCGTTGGCGCTCGGTGCGGTCACGCTCATCTATCTCATTGCCCGCCGCGCGAGCCTCTCCTCCCACGACAGTCTGTTTGCAGCGCTTCTGACGGGCTTGAGCACGCTGTTCCTGCCGCTGGCGTCGACGTTCATGAGCGACGTGCCGGCATTTTTCTTCCTGCTCGCCTGCCTATACGGCTTCGTGCGGGCAGCCGATGCCGCAGATCAGGTATCAGCAGATGGCCAGCAGGCCGTGGCATCATCGGTGGGGACATCCTCGGCCATCGCCTGGTTGGCCGTCGGCACGGTCTGCGGCTTGCTCGGGGGCACCATCCGACAGACGGTCTGGTTTGCCCCTGTGACCTGCGCCGCCGTGCTCTGCCTGCGGAAGTCGGGTGGCACTCGCTTTCGTATCTGCTCGCTCTGCTGCGGTGTGCTCGGCCTGGCGGCGATCATTCTCGGCACGCAATGGTTCAGCCGGCAGCCCTACGTGGTTCCCACGAGGCTACCCTCGCTTGGCTCCATCGCCCGGTTTGAGGCCGCTCATGTGCTGCGGGAAGCACTGACGGTGGCGGCCGAATGTGCGCTCAAGGTGTTGCCGGCACTGCTGTTCTGCATGCCCTGGATCGTGACGCAGGTATTCGCTGGGATGCGGGCACGATGGGGACGCATCATGGTCGTCGGAACTGCCGCCGCGATGGTGGCCGTGCTGGCGGGAACCCTGAGCGGGCGGTTCGAAGGGCTGCTGGGCCTGCTGGGAGGCAGTTGGAGACCAACGGGGCTGGTCGTTCACGACATGGGCGTGGGGCTCATTCGTAGCGGCGTGTTGGGGCTGCTTGTTGCGGTCATCATGGCCGCGATCGTCGCGTTGGAACATGCCCGTACAGCGGCCCCGGGTGCCAGGCGAATTCCGCCGGCAGTGGTTCTGCCGCTTGTCGCCCTCGTGCCCTATGCAGCCTCGCTGCTACTGGTCTCACAGACGACCGCCGGTATTTACCCCCGGTATTATCTGCCCTTCCTCCCCGCACTTTCTTGCGGCCTCCTGTTTGTCGCCCGTCCGTCGTCGGACGTGAAGCATCCCGGCGATCGCCGCTCTCTGCTCGGCTGGCTGCTGGTGGGCTTTTTCGCCCTGCGTGGCATTGCGATCCTGCATGACGAATTCGCCGACACCCGTACGCGACTGGCGGCCATCGCCCTTCTGCAGCAGCAGGGCGTGCCACGGGAGCGGATCACCTCGAAGTGGGTCATCGATGGCTGGGAGCAGATCGAGCGGTGTGGCCATGTCAATGATCCCAGGATCGTTACTCCCCCGGATGCCTATGTCGCGGACGGACTGAATGACTACCCGGATCCGGTTCTGAAAGATCGTTTTCCTGCCCTGCGGCCCGAATACATGGTGGTCGACGACCGGGAGATCACGCCAGGCAAGGAGGGGGCGTTTCCCCGGTTTCCGTTCAGGGCCTGGTGGCGGCCCCCATACCTTCGGACGATCGTCATCCGCACCCAGCAACTGCCCGATGGGCCGGGCGGTAAACTCTAGAACGATCCCATGTCCGGCCCGTCGGCACTTTTTCCAGCCACAACTTTTTCACGGAGCAGCGATTCGATGGTCAATCTCACCACCACGTACGAGGGCGGGCTGCGGTGCCGGGCCGTTCACGGTCCCTCCGGCACAACGCTCATCACCGACGCCCCCGTCGACAATCATGGCAAGGGGGAGAGCTTCTCGCCGACCGACCTGGTGGCCACCGCCCTGGGGGCCTGCATGATGACGATCATGGGGATCGTCGCGGAGCGGCACGGAATCGATCTGGCCGGCATGAAGGCCGAGACGGTGAAGGAGATGAGCAAGGACATGCCGCGGCGGATCGCCAGCCTGCGGACCCGGCTCACGATCCCGCTGTCGGCGGATCACCCACAGCGGGCCATGCTCGAGCAGGCGGCCCATACCTGTCCGGTCCACAAAAGCCTGTCTCCCGAGATCGACGCGGCGATCGAATTCATCTGGACACCTTCGTGACGCGTAAAATCTCGGTGTCAGGGGCAGGATGTCGGACGCGGGTAGATCGGTGTCTTCGGGCGTGAGCCCGCAGTGCCGAGCCGCCGCGCAAGGAGCCGCCTCATGCGACGCATACGTTCGTTCTGCCGGGATTCTGTCGGGATTCTGTCGGCGGCCGAGAAGCTGGAATCGCGGCTGGCGTTTGCCGCGGAAAACCTACTGCCGGCCTTCGACATGGCGACCCCCGCCGGCGCCCCGGCCCTGACCCAGATCTGGGTCAACCCCGCCACCGGCAGCGATGCAAGCAGTGGTGCCTCGCGGGCCCTCGCCGTCCGCACGCTTTCCGAGGCGTGGCGGCGGGTGCCTGTCAACGTCGAGTTGACGGCCGGATTCCAGATCAACCTGACGGCCGGCACCTACACCGAGGCCGTGGTACCCAACTACTGGGAGAGCCGGCACGGGACGCAATCGGCACCGGTCGTGCTCAAGGCCATCGACGGCGATGGCACGGCCCGTCTGCCGAACATGAACGTCTACGACTGCCACCACCTCTACCTGCTCGGCCTCGATCTCTCCGCAGGCGGCGGCGACGTGCTGCACCTCGACAGCTGCTCACGAATCTTGATCCGCGGCGCGACGATCCGGGGCCTGGGCGACATTCCGTCCTACGCCGTGCCCCAGGAGACGCTCAAGGTCAACCAGAGCCAGTACATCTACGTGGAAAACTGCGACATCTCCGGTGCCTGGGACAATGCGGTCGATTTCGTCTCGGTGCAGTACGGCCATGTCGTCGGCAGCCGGATCCACCGGGCCGGCGACTGGGCGATGTATGCGAAGGGTGGCTCGGCGTCGCTGATCGTGGCAGGCAATGAGTTCTACGATGCCGGCACCGGTGGCTTCACTGCGGGGCAGGGCACGGGGTTTGAGTTTATGGTCGCGCCATGGCTGCATTACGAGGCCTACGACATCAAGTTCATCAACAACGTTGTGCACGACACCGAGGGGGCCGGCTTCGGCGTCAACGGCGGTTACAACATTCTGATGGCCCACAACACGCTCTACCGCGTGGGCAGTCGGAGCCATGTGATCGAGGTGGGGTTTGGCAGCCGGTCATGCGATGGCGATCAGGCGGCCTGCCGGACCTTTCTCGGCCAGGGTGGCTGGGGCACCGCGGTTGTGGGGGCCGACGAGCCGATCCCCAATCGCAACGTCTTCATCTACGACAACGTGGTCTACAACCCCGACGGGTACGTGAGCCAGTGGCAGCAGTTCGCGGTGGCCAATCCGCGGACGGCAGGGGTCGGCTCGAACATCCCGTCACCGGCCCGTGCCGACACGAATCTTCAGATCATGGGAAACGTCATCTGGAACGGTGCGTCTGGCCATGCGCTCGGCATCGAACAGCCCGCACTGGCCGCAGCCGTGCTTGCCGGCAACGCGATCAATGTTGTGCGGCCGGTGCTCGTCGATCCGGCACGCGGCAACTTTGCCCTGGCACCGAGCGTCGCGGCACCGGCGGCCATGGCAATTCCCGATTTCAACTGGTCCGACGCCCCGACACGTCCGGCTCCGCCGGCGGGGAGGCTGTCCAACGTGGTTGCCTATGCCTTTTCAGGGCTTGCTCGAACGACACCGACCGCCGTGGGCGCGTTCGGGGCAGCGGTGACCGGCACACCACCGGTCGTGCCGCCCATACTCCCGCCCCCCGCGCCGCTGCCGCCACTCACGGCGACGTTCCGAGCGATCGCCGCGACCACGGCCCGGGCCGTGACGTCGATCACGGTCACGTTCAGCAGGGCCGTGCGGGGCGTGACGCTCGACGATTTCGTGCTCCTGCGGGGCCGCGCGGCCGCGTCGCTGGCCGGAAGCCGGATCACGACCGTCGACCGCATGACGTACACGATCACCAACATCCGCAGCACGCATCTGGCCGGCGGTTACTCGCTGCGGCTCAGGGCCGCGGGCACGGGGATCTTTGACGCCGCAAATGGAGTTTTGGGAACGCCGCCGTCACCGCTGACGTGGCGGATGACGCGAACCGTGCTGCCACCCCGGCCTTTCGTCCCCGTTCGCCGCTGATGCCCTGGCGGGCTTCCTGAAACGGGCAGGGCGGCGAGAATCGGACCTGGGTGATCTGCGTGTCTCCGTTTGTCTCCGTTTGTCTCCGCCTCCGGCGGCCCGAGGTATGCCATGCCCGATCTCTTTTCCGCCTCACGTGCTGCGAACGTCGCCCGGGCTGCGCCGCTCGCCGCGCGGATGCGACCGCGGCGGCTGGCCGACTATGTCGGGCAGGCGAAGGCGGTGGGGCAGGGGACCCTGCTGCGACGACTGATCGAGGCCGACCGTCTGGGCTCGGTAATCCTCTACGGGCCACCGGGCGTCGGCAAGACGACGCTCGCCGAGATCATCGCTCGTGAGACAAAGCGACGGTTCGTGGAGCTCTCGGCCACCGCCTCGGGCGTGAAAGATGTCCGTGACGTACTCGAAGCCGCCCGCCGACGCCTGGAAGACGACGGCCAGAAGACCTGCCTGTTTGTCGACGAGATCCATCGCTATTCGAAGTCGCAGCAGGACGTGCTCCTGCCCGACGTGGAGAATGGCGTGATCGCGCTGATTGGGGCCACGACACAGAATCCATTCTTTGCGCTGACCAGCGCCCTGGTCAGCCGCAGCCGCATTTTCGAACTGGAAGCCCTCTCACGTGACGACATCGCAGAGATCCTGAGGCGGGCGGTGGCCGACCGCGAGCATGGTCTCGGTGCCGGGCGAATCGAGCTGACTGCGGAGGCGGTCAGCGTGCTCGTGGAGACCTCCGACGGCGATGCCCGGCGAGCCCTGGGAGCGCTCGAGATCGGCGTGCTCTCGAGTCCCTCCCGGCCGCTGGTCTTCACGGTAGAGTTGGCCCGGGAGAGCGTGCAGCGGAAGGTGGTTCTCTACGACTCGGGCGACACGCACTACGACTGCGCGAGTGCGCTGATCAAGAGCATCCGGGGCAGCGATGCCGACGCCAGCCTCTACTGGCTGGCGCGGATGCTGGAGGGGGGAGAGGATGTGCGGTTTCTGACACGGCGGCTCGTGATCCTGGCCAGCGAAGACATCGGCAACGCCGATCCGCGGGCGCTCATGATCGCGGTGGCCACGATGCAGGCGACGGAATTCGTGGGGCTGCCGGAATGCCAGCTCAGCTTGTCGCAGGCCGTGACGTATCTGGCACTTGCGCCCAAGAGCAACGCCTGCACGATCGCCATCAGCGCCGCTCGCCGCGACGTCCGTGAGCAGGCGGTGATCCCGGTGCCGCGGCATCTACAGGACAAGCATTACGCCGGCGCCAAGCAACTCGGCCACGGTCAGGGCTACGTCTCTGCGCACAATGCACCGGGTGGCATCGCATCGCAGGAGTACCTGGGTGACTATCTGGGCGTCGAGAAGCGGTATTACGAGCCAACGGACCGGGGTGAGGAGCGGGAGTTCGCCGAGCGGCTCACTGAAATCAGGCGGCATCTCAAGAACGACGCGCCGCAGGGCTGACGTTCGTCAGGCCGCGGAGCTCGGCAACCATATCGTTGACGAGCACTTCCTCCAGCCGGGCCAGAGCCCTGGCCACGACGGCGCCGTCGAGCACACGGTGGTCGGCGATGAGCGTCACGAGGCAGCGGCCGTCGGGTTCAAGCGGCGCGTAGGAGAGGCTCGTCGTGCAGATCGTGGGATGGAAGCGGTTGATCGCCCCCAGGCCGGCGAGCGTGGAGAGGCTGAAGGTGCCGATGCGTGCGGCCCGTTTCCGCGAAAAGGAATTCATGTTCCACCGCAGGATCGTGCGTCGCAGGAAGCCCGGCACCATTTCCAGCTGCAGCTGACGCTTGAACATTTCTTCCACCGGCCGTGTCGTGCAGTCGACAACGAACTGTTGGATCTCGGGAAGCGGCCGTGCATCAGGCTGCGCGAGCCGCGCCCAGAAGAGCCGGTCCTCCCCCTGTTCGATCCGGTTGACGGCCAGCGTCGCCACGCTCTCCGAAGCGGTGGCAAGCCGGAGGCCGGCTGGAAAGCGACGCACCAGCCAGGTTCGCAGCACTGGCATCTCGCGGGCGACCAGTGAGTAGGCTTTGAGAAAGATCGCGGCCCAGCCGATCCGCTGGCTGAAGACTGGCTGGCCGGGTGACACCGTGTTGTTGGTCGTGTTGGTCGCACCCGCTGCGGCGGCGCGGGCCGCCGCAAGAGCCTCCAGCAGCATCGGGCGTTCGACCGGAAAGAGTGGGATTTCCTGCGCGAGCCTGGCGACGTCGCTGATGCAGCTCCTGGCCGCAGTGCAGCGGCTTGCTGTGACGATCGGACCAGGCTTCGGCATCGCGGTATTCTCCCGGCTGCCATTGAATCGAATCGAACGCGGTCGCGGAATGGCAATTCTGGGCATGTGGCGTCCGGGAGTTGACGCAGCTGCTCGTATCGCCGTCTCTCACGCTCTTCCTCCCCCCGTGGCGGCAAGTTTTCAACTTGTCCGGGAGTTGAGGCAGCCCCTCGTGGCCGGCTATCTATCCCGCCGCCGGTCCGGCAGAAGTCTCCTTCGCGGGGAATTTCGCCCTTGTGTCTGTGCGATTCTGCGGCCGTTGTGTGGGCGAAATTCCAACGCTCGTCGAGCTTCAGCCGATCCCGGCTCCGCCCGCTCCCCCCGTGGCGGCAAGTTTTTAACTTGTCCGGGAGTTGAGGCAGCCCCTCGTGGCCGGCTGTCTATCCCGGCTCCGCCCTCTCCCTCCCCCCGTGGCGGAGGCGATGGATGCACGTAGGATGAGCGGTACTCGGGCTCGTGCCGGTCACTCCCCGCATCACGTCCCGCGGCCGGAATCTTCGGGAAGCACGGTCAAGATGTCCCGCGACGCTTCTTCCAGTCCGCACAATGAACCACCCGGCCGCGGTGGCCGGGTGGCAGACCAGGCTGCGCCTTCGACAGCACCGATGTCCGACACCCATGCGTCGGGTGACCGGCTCTCGCAGCGGTCGGCCGACTTCGGTCTGGCATCGGATCCATCCGAGACCGGCCCCGACCCGCTGATCGGCGTCGATCTGGATGGCGTCCGCATCGAACGGTTTCTCGGCCAGGGCGGAATGGGCCGCGTGTACGTGGCACGGCAGACGCACCCGGCCCGCACCGTAGCGGTGAAGGTGATGCTCGCGCCTCTCCTCGGAACGGCCATGGTGCAGCGGTTCCGGCGGGAAGCCGATGCGCTGGCGCGGCTACGCCATCCCGGCATCGCCCAGATCTTTATGGCCGGTTGCCACCGCGGCGGGGTTGTCGAAGTGCCCTACTACGTGATGGAACTCATTCCCGGTGCGGCAACGCTGGTGCAGGCCTGCGAGCGGCGGTCGTTGCCGATCCGAGAGCGGCTCGAACTCCTGCTGGCAGTCTGCGAGGCGGTCGCCCACGGCCATGCCGCGGGTGTCGTGCACCGCGACCTCAAGCCGGGCAACATTCTCGTCGATGCCTCAGGCTGCCCGAAGATCATCGACTTCGGGATCGCGAGAATGAGCGACGCCGATCCCGGGGCCCCGGACGGTAGCCCGTGGACCGAGACGGGGCAGTGCATGGGCACACGTCCGTACATGGCGCCGGAACAGTTTGCGGATGGGCGGTCGGCCATCGATGCCCGCACAGATGTCTATGCCCTCGGCGTGGTGATGCACGAGCTGCTCACCGGACGGCTGCCCTACAGCGTGGCGGGCAAGTCGCTCGTCGAGACGGCCCGCATCGTGCAGGAAGTGCGGCCCGCGCGGCTCGTGACTGGCGTCGCACGGGTCGCCGACCGAAGGCTTGTCCGTGGGGCCGATGCGATCGCGGGCAGGTGCCTGCTCAAGGATCCGGCGTCGCGGTATGCGTCGGCGGCCGCGGTCGCCGATGATCTGCGCCGTCTTTTGGGCGGTGAACCGTTGGCTGCCTCGCGGATGCAGGATGTGCTCCCCCACGGACTAAAGTGGGTTGTCTCGTGGTATCGGCACCGGCCGACGAGCTTCGCTGCTTCAGCGGTGCTGATTGGGGCAGGCCTGGCCGCGTTGGTTGTGGGGATGGCCTGGTTGGCCCGGTCGCCGAGAGACGTACAGCCAGCCACGGCAGGGCTGGCTGCCGGGGTCGAGACGTCTTCCAGTGACGTGCCCAGCGCTCCGGCCAGCCGGGGCGTGGCCGGATCTGCCGCAGTGCCGTCGCGCAGCCCACCGTTTCGCGAGATCCGACTCAGCCCGCTCGAGGACGACTGGGATCGGTACGTGGTGTCGATCGAGGCCGCGGAACGCTACACCGAGCAGCATGCCGGCGGGACGACATTCATCCGGCCCACTGAGGCCGGAAGGGAAGCTCTGGTGACGATGCGGTTCGATATGCCATTTCCGATCCACAATGCCACGCTCACGGCGCCGCTGGCCGTCTGGACGACCGGCGATCCGTTTCCGTATGACCCCGGTGCCCGGGCGGCTCTTGATGTCTCTCCGAACGGCGAGGCCTGGACGACCGTCGCCGAACTCAAGGCCGGGGCCGGCGGCATCAACGCCGCCGTCCATGACATTGGCCGGATCGTGGCCGGTGGCACGAAAATCTGGGTGCGGGCGCGGCTGACGGCCACACGTGCGTGGCCGGGTGACGGCCTGATTTTCGCACAATTCCTGCGGACGGACCCCAAGCAACAGGGGCCCGTTTTCCTGCTCACGGCGACGGGGCTGCAGCCGCCCACGTCTCCTCAAAGCGTGCCTTGAAACGGGGCTCGGCGGGAGGGGTCTAGCCGGTGGCAAAAGTCTGGTAAACTGACTCCGACCAAGTTTACGGTGGTGGCTATAGCTCAGTTGGTTAGAGCACTAGATTGTGATTCTAGGGGTCGCGGGTTCGAGTCCCGTTAGCCACCCTTTCAGTTCTCCGGCGATTGCTTCGCTTTGGCTTTGTTTGCTCAGCTCGCTCATTTCCCCGCGTCGCCGAGGTCGAGCTTGCTCCACTTCCGCCCCGTGAGCTTGGCGGCATTCTCCGCCGACAACGGACCGTTGTTTTTGAACGTCAACGACTGGAGCTTCGGCAGGGAGAGGATGTGCCCGACCGCGGCCTCCGTGGCACCGGTCTCCCGGATCGTGAGCTCCTTCAGGTTGGGCAGGCCGGCGATCACCGCCATCGTCGCATCGGTCATTCTGGGCAGGCTCCAGATATCGAGCACCTCCAGTTCCTTTGCCGCCGCGAGTTGCTGCAAGCCATCATCTCCCAGGCTTGCCAATTCGTGCAGATAGAGCCGCTTGAGCCGCGGAAGCGTGGCCAGCACCGCGAGCGCCGGATCTCCGACATCGGGCAGATCACGCAGCGTCAGCCGGGTGAGCGGCAGCCCTGCAAGCGCCAAGATGCCCTCCGAACCGATGCCCTGGCAGCGGAAGATTTCCAGCGACGACAGCGTCGACAGCTTGGCGATGAGCGGCCCGGATGCATTCGTGATCGCAAAATCCTGGAGAAGCAACGATTCGAGCGTCGTGCTCTCGGCCAGGCCCGCCACACCGGCGTCGGTGACGGCCGTGCTGCGGTGCTTCAGGGCGACGAGATGCGGGAGCGTGCCGACCAGTTCCATGGTCATGTCACCGGCCTCCATATTGCCCCGCAGGTCGAGCGTCCGCAGTTCCGGCAGCTTGGAAAGGCGGCGCGTGTTCAGGTCGTTAAAACGGTTCTGGAGCAGCGACAGTCGCTCGAGCTTGTGCAGGCCGGTGATCAGCTTGAGTGCTGTTCCGGTCATGTTGGTGTTTGAAGAGAGGTCGAGCGAAACCAGTTGCGGAAAAGACTGCACCAGCGTCTCTACGCCGGCATCCGTGATCCCGCTGTTGGTGATTGCCAGCGTTTCGAGCTGCCCCAGGCCGGCGAGTTGTTTCACCATCGCGTCGTTGAGAATGCGGCAGTTGAGGATCTCGAGCGTCTTCAGGTCGGCGAGCCGGCCCAGGATCGCGATGTCATCGGCGGTGAGTTCCGCACCATCTTGAATCGAGATGGCTGTCAGTCTGCCTGCATCGTCGAGGCGGTAGGTCGCAGCCTTGCCGAGGGCATCGAGGCGTTGTCGTGCGGCGGTCTGGTCTGCGGTCTGGTCTGCGGCCGTCGGCTCCGCCATTGCGAACCGGCCTCCCGTTTCAACAAGGCCGCAGGCGATCACCAGCAGGAACACCAGCCGCACCAGCTTCACCGGCCGCACCGAGTCGCGGCATCGCACCAGATTCGTCATGTCATTCTCTTTCGTCGTTCGAGAAGGCTGCCGCGAGATCGCGGGGTCGGTAGGGTATGGAGCCAAGAGCTCCGGGTGTGTATGGGAGACGGGAGTCCCATCGCTGACGCTCCGGGCTTGTATGAACAGATAAGCCACGCGATCCATCCCGCCATAGAAGCCCTCGGCGTAAGCCCAGGGGACATGAGGCTTGAGCACCGTTCCGCCTGCACGTTCGACATCAACATCCGGTGCAAATCCGGGTCGCCAACCCCTCTTCAGTCGAGCCGATATCCCTGCGGATACGTCGGCTTGATCAGATCGGCAACGCGGGGAGTCTTGAGCGCTTCGAGATTGGTCACCTTCAGGTTTTTGGCGTCCCACTCGACCTTCTCGCCCCACTCGCCCATCTCGCCGTTGGCTCCGCCCTTGGCGGCCGCCCAGACGGCCAGATTGCCCAGCAGGATCGTTTCGGTGAGCGGACCGGCCCGATCGATAAAGTTCGACCTGCAGATCTTTGGATCGCCCGCCCGCTTGGCGCGGAACAGTTCGAACATGTTGTTGACGTCGTTGCCCTTGCCCTGATCCTCTGCCTTCTCATAGTAGGCCGTCACCTTCTCGACCCCACGGAGTTCGTACTTGCCGCAGTAATCATCAGACGAATAGAAGGCCCCCTTCTCGCCGACGACCAGCACGCCGCTATCGGAAACCTTGTCGATTCCCCACTTCGC
>JBIIFB010000066.1:0-17400 GCA_044237545.1 Pirellulales bacterium | reverse complement strand
TTCTGACGCGGTGGCTGCAAGCCCTGCATCGGGGATGGCGACGGAGGCGGCAGCACGAGTCCCCCGCCCGGCGGTGGCAGCGGCTGCGGGAAAGGCGACGGTTGCGCGAGCGGAGGAGGAGGAGGAGGAGCTGGGATCGGCTGGACGATGACCTGCTGCGGTGCGATCGGCACCCGCACTGGCGGTAAAGCCGGCAGACTCCCGGCGGCGAGGCGGGCCTGCTCGGCTCGGGCAACGACTGATTCCGGCGGAGTCGAGGCGGTCGTCGTCATCGCGAGATCGACGACCCGCTCGTCGCGAATCTCCCATGGCCAGAGGTTTTCCGTGACGAAGTCGAGTGGAAAAATCTCGTACCAGGGAATCGGGAACGGCTGTCGAACCGTCAGCGTTTCGTAGCCGTCCTTGACGAGCCGGATCTTGCGGGTGCCGTAATAGATGAAGTCGGTCGAGACCGGCGTGGTGCCGATCTGGTAGTCGTCGACATACACGAGCGCCCCCGGCGGATTGCTGCGAACTGTCATCCGCCGCTGCACGCAACCACCGGTCACAACCAGGAGGGTCACAACCAGGAAGGACACGGCCAGGAGGCAGGTCGACGAACCGGTCCACAGATCGCGGGAGTGCCTGCGAGCAGTCCTCCTCCCCGGCCCGCCGGCTGGCAGGTTTTCTCCGGTCTTCGCATAGCTGGTATTCATGGAAATTTCCTTGGCGGCCGAAACCCAGCGGCCGGAAACCATAGATTGTTCCCCGCAGCCGCCGCCAGAGCATCCCGCATCCGCCGCCGGGGCATCCCAAAGCCGCCGCCCAGGCACATGCCTCAGGCAGGCTCCCCTGCCAATCCTGCCTCGCCCGGGCCGCCCCATCCGGCTAGACTTCGCTCTTTTACGCCCCCCCGCCCCCCGAGGCACGTCGACGCGTGGGAAAGATGACGAGCTTGGTCTACTGCGAGCGAACCGACATCGGTCGCCGTCGCTCGAACAATCAGGACGCCAAGGCCGTGCTGCCGGCGAGCCCTCAGCAGTTTCGCACCCGCGGCTGGCTGTTCGTGGTGGCCGATGGCATGGGGGCCCATGCCGCCGGCGAATTGGCCAGCGCCATCGCGGCCGACCGCGTGCCGAAAATTTACGAGCAACGCTCGCAATACTCCCCGCCGTTGGCGCTGCGACTCAGCCTCGAGAAGGTCAACGCCGAGATCAACGCCAAGGGGGAGAGCGGCCACGAGTTCAAGGGGATGGGCACGACCTGCACAACGCTCGCGCTCCTCCCGCGGGGGGCGATCGTCGGCCATATCGGCGACAGCCGTTGCTACCGCGTTCGGGGCCGCACGATCGAACAGTTGTCGCGTGACCATTCGCTCGTCTGGGAATTGGAATCGGCCGGGGGCATGTCACGCGAGCAGGCCGCCGACGCCGCCCCGAAGAACATCATCACCCGCTCGATGGGGCCGCACCCCCGCGTCGACGTCGACCGGGAGGGGCCATTTCCAGTGATGGCGGGCGACGTGTTCCTGCTCTGCAGCGACGGCCTTTCGGGTCAGGTCAGCGACGAGGAGATCGGCCTGCTCGCTGCCGGGCTTGAGCCCCAGGAGGCAGTTGCCGCCCTGATCGGTCTCGCCCTGGAACGCGGGGCCCCGGACAACGTCACCGTGGTCGTCGCGCGGGCCGGCGAGGAGGAGGTTTCAAAGCCGCTTCGCAGAGACGACGCGTGGCCTCTGAGCGAACAGGCCACGACCACCCAGATCAAGACCCGACGCTCGTGGATCTCGCTCGTGCTGGCAGCCGCGCTTCTGCTGGTGGCGATGATGTTCAACCCCTTGAGCCCGCTGGCCAAACAGATCTTCGGTACTTCAGATCTCATGCGGGCGGTCTGCCTGTTTGGCAGCGCGGGGGCCCTCCTCGCGGCGATCGCCACGCTGCCGTTCGCGATCTCTGGCTTTCTTGCTCCCGCCTCGCGGGGGCGGACGCTCCATGCCGGCGACTTCCTCGGCAAGGGCCCCTACCGTCGCTACGACTGCACCCCGACTGAGCGGCTCGTGGAAGGGATCGTGGCGAGCATCGACCACGGGGCCCAGGCCCTCGCCGCCGCCGATCGCGACCGCACGTCCGCCATCGTGGCACGGGCACGTCAGCACGCCGCCGCTGGCGGTTTTCACGAGGCGCTGACGGCAGCCGCGGAGGCCATCGCCATCCACACCCGCGCCGTCGAGGCCGCGCGGAACGACGAAACCATCCGCACGTCCCCCCCCGCTCCGCACAGGCCAAACTAGCCCCCATCCCGACCGAGCCCCCATGCCGACCGAGCCCCCATGAAGATCATCACCCGCTACGTTCTGAGCGAACTGCTGCAGGTGTTCCTGGTGGCACTCTCCGCGCTCACGCTCTTCATGCTGGTCGTGGGACTGGTCAAGGAGGCGCAGCAGCAGGGACTTGGGCTGATGCAGATCCTCGCCCTTGTCCCCTATGTGTTGCCTGAAGCGATGCGGTTCGCGGTGCCGGGCACGATGCTGTTCGCCGTGGCGAGCGTGTTTGGGCGGATGTCGGCTGCCAACGAGATCACGGCCCTGAAGGCCGCAGGGATCACGCCGATGGCCGTGATCTGGCCGGCGGCGGCGCTGGCCATCGTGGTGAGCCTTGTGTCGGTGTGGCTCAACGACGTTGCGGTTTCGTGGGGCCGCGACGGTGTGCGCCGCGTGGTCATCAGCAGCGTCGAGGAGATCATCTACGGCCGCCTCCGGCAGCAGCGGTCCTACAGCACCGCGCAGCTCTCGATCAACGTCAAGGGTGTCGATGGGCGGCGGCTCATCCGTCCCACGCTGTCGTTTCAGCCGGGTGGCTCGAGCCCGCCGGTCACGGTGTCGGCGGCCGAGGCCTCGCTGCGTGCAGACGCGACCGCAGGCACGCTCACCATCACCTGCCGCGATGGCACCGTGCATGTGGGCGACGTGAAGGCCGTGTTTCCCGACACCATCGAACGGGTCGTGCCGCTCGACGCCGTGAGCCGAAAAGGCAGCACCTCGACGAGCCCCTCCGAGATCGCAATGGCCGACTTCTCCAAGGCCCGCGCCGATCAGATCGCCAAGATCGACGAGTTCGAGCAGGTGGCCGCCGGGAAGATCGCCATGGGGATCATCACCGGCCGCATGGAGCAGACACTGCCCTCCTCCGTCGAGCCCGACCGGCAGCAGGCGGCCTGGGCGAAGTCTCGTCTCACCCGCATCATCATGGAACCCTGGCGGCGATGGGCCAATGGATTCAGCTGCCTCTGCTTCGTGCTGGTGGGGGCTCCGATGGCGATCCGGATGCGCAACTCCGACTTCCTCACGAGCTTCTTTCTCTGCTTCCTGCCGATCCTCCTCGTCTACTATCCGGTGTTCATGCTGGGAGTGTCGCGGGTCAAGTCGGGCTCGCTGCCCGCTCCGGCCGTCTGGATGGGGAACGTGCTGGTCGTCCTCTGGGGCCTGTGGCTCCTCCGCAGCGTCGTCCGCCGCTAGCACTCGGGCTTGATGTGCGAACGCGAGCCGACCCCGCCCTTCCTCTCCCGGCTCCTTTTCCATCCGAGGGATTTCTGGCAGACTTCGGTCTTTAATCCCCGTTCACAAGGAGCGACCCATGCCCCGTCCCGTCACGCTGTTCACCGGCCAGTGGGCCGACCTGCCGCTGGAAGACCTGGCCCGCAAGGCCCGCGAGTTTGGCTACGGCGGCCTCGAACTCGCCTGCTGGGGTGATCATTTTGACGTCACTCGAGCCCTTGAAGAAAGCGGCTACTGCGCCGCCAAGCGGGACACGCTCGAACGCCACGACCTTGCGGTGCATGCCATCTCCAACCACCTGGTGGGACAGGCCGTCTGCGACCGCATCGACGAACGCCACAAGTCGATCCTGCCGCCCCACGTGTGGGGAGACGGTGATCCTGCGGGCGTCAACAAGCGGGCTGCCGAGGAGATGAAGCGAACCGCCCGGGCTGCCCAGAAGCTCGGCGTCTCGGTGGTCAATGGCTTCACGGGCTCAAGCATCTGGCACCTTCTCTACTCGTTTCCGCCGGTGCCGGACTCGATGCTCAACGCCGGTTTCGCTGAATTCGCCGAACGCTGGCACCCGATCCTCGACGTCTTCGCGGAGTGCGGCGTGCGATTTGCGCTGGAGGTGCATCCGACGGAAATCGCCTTCGACACGATCACGGCGCAGCGGGCACTCGAGGCGATCGGACGCCGTGAAGAATTCGGCTTCAACTTCGACCCCAGCCATCTGCATTGGCAGGGCGTCGACTCGGTCGAATTCATCCGCACCTTCCACGACCGGATCTATCACGTCCACATGAAGGATGCCGTCACCCTCCTGAATGGCCGCAATGGCATCCTCGGCAGCCACCTCAACTTCGGCGATCCCCGCCGTGGCTGGGACTTCCGCTCCCCGGGCCGCGGTGGCGTTGACTTCGAGGAAATCATCCGTGCGCTCAATCAGATCGGCTACGAAGGGCCGCTCTCGGTGGAGTGGGAGGATTGTGGCATGGACCGCGAGCACGGCGCCGCCGAGGCCTGCGAGTTTGTCCAACAACTCGATTTCGCCCCGAGCAGGCGGCAGTTCGATTCCGCGTTTGCCGAGGAGAGCTGAGCTACGGCCGACATGCGTTCGCTGGCACGTTGCCGTGCACTCACCCTGCTGATGCTTGCTGCGGTGGCACTCCTGCCGCCGTGGTCGCATGCAGGCGTCGCGGCTGCCCCGGCTGAGGCAGAGTCAGAGGCCGAGGTCGACGCTGCCTGGACAGCCACGGCGGCCGACCTTGTGCGGCGAGCGGAGGCAGGCGGCCACGGCGAACTCGCCACGATGATCCGCGGCTGGCACCTGCCAGACCCGGGGGAACGGCAGTTGATCCTCGCCATCCCAGCCGTTCCCCCGCAGGCGACCCCCCCCGACTTTCTCGACACCCCGGCCGAACAGCAGATCTGGGAAGACTTCCTGGCGGCGCGGCGAATCCGCGCCGCTGGCACCTTCTCGCTGGCCGTGGACGCATCGCAGCCCCACCGCCTCGTCGACGCCGTCGCGAGTCCGCTCCCAGAGCATCGCACCGCGGAGGCCATCCGGCTGCTGTATCGCACACTTCGTGATGACCCCGACCACCCGCGGGCGCGGGAGGCGGGCGGCTGGCTGAAACGGCAGGGGCAGTGGGTGTGGCCGGAGGCAGCACGGCGGCTCGACAAGGGCGAGGAGTATTCGCCCGAGTTCGGCTGGCTGCCACAGGGACGGCAAACACGCTACGCTTCCGGCGAACGCTATGCCCGCGGCCGTTGGACGAAGGCCGGCGAACAACACCCGGCCCGCCGGCCGCCTCCGGCCGCAGGCGACATCGACCGGCAGGGCTGGAAGTTTGCCTCTGATCATTGGCAGATCACCACGACCGCCGACATGGCTGCGGCCGCCGACCTGGCCTTGCACCTGGAGGAGGCCCACACCGCATGGCTCCAGGTGTTTGGTGGATTCCAGTTCGAGCCCACCGAGTGGGAGCAGCGCCTGGAGGGCCGCGGACGGCCGCGGCCCATCGATCCCTTCCTCGCCACGCTCGCCGCTGACCGGCAGACCTACATTCTGTCGCTCGAATCACTCGAACCGACGATCGCCCGCACCCTCGGCATCTATTGGACGCCCACCCGCACGGCCTGGTTCTTTGTCGGCGAGGGGCAGCAGCCAACAACGGTCCATCATGAGGCTGTGCATCAGCTCTTCGCCGAAAAGCGCCGCACCAGTCCACTGGCGGGCGAGCGGGCTGGCTTCTGGGCGATCGAGGCGGCCGCCTGTTACCTGGAGAGCATGGAGCCGACCACCTTCGGCTGGACGGTGGGCGGACGTGACGCGGGGCGGGCCGCGATGGCGCGGGAGCGGCTGCTCGAGGACGGCTTCCACGTGCCGCTGGCCGAGATCACGGCGTTGGGCCGAAGGGGCCTGCAGGCCGACGACCGCCTGCCGCAGATCTACAGCGAGATTTCCGGACTCGCCGACTTCTTCATGAACGGGCAACAGGCACGGTATCGCGAGGCCTTCATCGAATACCTCACCCGCATCTACACCGGCACCGTCGATGCCGACACGCTGTCCCGCCTCTGCCGAAGGAGCTATGCCGACCTGGACGACGAGTACCGTCGGCACATGGCAAGGTGACGCATGCGTTGACGTCGGTTCCTGCCCGCTCCTACACTTCCGTCCATCTTTACACTCCTGATCCCGTTCCTGCCCCCCGTTCCTACACGATACTTTCGGAGAAGACCGTTCCATGGCTGCCCCCTCCGCCACCGCCACGCGGCCGTCCCATGCTGCCGACATCGATCGCCTCGCGATCGACACCATTCGCACACTCTCGATGGACGCGGTCGAGGCCGCCAAAAGTGGCCATCCCGGCACTCCGATGGCCCTGGCACCTGTTGCCTACACCGTCTGGAAGGACTTTCTCCGGTATGACCCGGCCGATCCCCTCTGGCCCAACCGCGATCGGTTCGTGCTGTCCTGCGGCCATGCCTCGATGCTCCTCTATTCCCTGATCCACCTGGCGGGAATCCGTCGGGCTGCCGGGCATGCAGCCGCAACGAGTGACGCTTCTGGTGGTGCGGCCACCGGGCCGGCGGTGTCGCTTGAATCGATCAAACAGTTTCGGCAACTCGACAGTGTCTGCGCGGGCCATCCCGAGCATCACATGACGTCCGGCATCGAGACGACGACGGGCCCACTCGGGCAGGGATGCGGTAACTCGGTCGGCATGGCGATGGCATCCCGCTGGCTGGCGGCCCACTACAACACGCCTGGCCACGTGGTCTTCGACTACGACACCTACGTGCTCTGCAGTGACGGCGATCTGATGGAGGGCGTTGCCACCGAGGCGGCCTCCATCGCCGGACACCTCGGTCTCGCGAATCTCTGCTGGATCTACGACGACAACTCAATCACGATCGAAGGAGAGACGCATCTCGCCTACAGTGAGAACGTGGCGAAGAAGTTCGAAGGGTTGGGCTGGCATGTCGAGCATGTCGCCGACGCCAACGACACCGCGAGCCTGAAGCAGGCCCTGCTGGCTTTCAAACATGAGCAGCAGAAGCCTACGCTTGTGATCGTCAAAAGCGTGATCGGCTACGGTGCACCCAAGAAGGCCGGCTCGCACGAATCACACGGGGCGCCCCTGGGGCCGGAGGAGATCAAGGGGGCCAAGGCCGCCTACGGCTGGCCGACCGACGCACAGTTCCTCGTGCCCCCGGAGGTGCCCGAACATTTTGCCCGAACGATGGGCGATCGCGGCCGAAAGGCCCGCGAAACGTGGCTCCAGACGGTGGCCGATCAGGCGACGTCGCACGCCGCTCTGGCCGCAGAATTATCCGGCTTCCTCTCCGGCAGGCTGCCAGCGGGCTGGGAGTCGGCCATCCCCTGCTTCCCGGCCGATGCCAAGGGGCTTGCCAGCCGCGTGTCGAGCGGCAAGGTGATCCAGGCCCTCAGCGGTGTGATCCCCTGGTTTCTCGGGGGCTCGGCCGACCTGGCCCCTTCGACGATGACCCTCGTGCCCGGGGCCGGTGATTTCGGCCCTGGTTCCTACTCGGGCCGAAACCTCCGTTTCGGCATCCGCGAACATGGCATGGCGTCGGCCTGCAATGGGCTCGCCCTCTCCGGCCTGCGTCCATACTGCGCGACGTTCTTCGTCTTCTTCGACTATCTGAAACCGGCCCTCCGGCTCTCCGCGATCGGCAACCTCGGCGTGATCTATGTGCTCACGCACGATTCGATCGGCCTCGGTGAGGACGGCCCGACCCACCAGCCGATTGAACAGTTGGCCAGCGCCCGCGCCGTGCCCGGCCTGAGCGTATTTCGGCCGGCTGATGCCAATGAAGTGGCTGAGACCTATCGCGTGGTGATCAACCGCCCTGATCGTCCCGCAGTCATCGTGCTCTCGCGACAGAATCTCCCCACACTCGACCGGGCGAATTATGGCTCGGCTGCCGGCGTGGCCCGGGGGGCCTACGTCCTCAAGGACTGCGCGGCCGGTGGCCTGCCACAGTGCATCCTGATCGGCACGGGCAGCGAGGTGCAACTCTGCCTCGAAGCCGCCGAAAAGCTCGCTGCCGAGGGCGTGCAGGCCCGGGTCGTGAGCATGCCGAGCTGGGACCTCTTTGCCGAACAGGACGATGCCTACCGCGAGAGCGTGCTGCCCGCCGCGGTGACCGCACGAGTGGCCTGCGAGGCGGCATGCGGCTTCGGATGGGATCGCTGGATCGGCCCCCGGGGCCGCTTCATAGGCATGACGGGCTTCGGTGCATCAGGCCCGGCCCCGGCGCTCTACAAGCACTTCGGCATCACGACTGAGGCCATCGCCGCAGCAGCAAAGCAGTCGATTGCTGCTCGGTAGCCCTATCGTGGGGGCGAGTTTGTAACGTGCCCATCGTCGGGCCGAGGTTTCAGCGTGCCCATCGTGGGGGCGAGTTTGTAACTTGCCCATGCCCCCTCCCCTACCGCCCGCCTAAGGTTGGTGGTGGGAGTCGCCGATGACCGCGTCTTCGTCATCGACGCCCGCGGCAACCTTGCCGTCGTGATTCTTGAAGAGATGATCGTCGCGATGCAGATCTCCGGGAACGAGCCGCTTCACGTGACCATCTTCGAAGAGCACGTGGTGAATGCCGTCGGGATGATTGTCGCTCTTCTCTCCACCCTCATCCGGGGCATCGGCCATGATCGGATGGTGCTCCCGCCGCCGATCCAGATTCGGCTGCAGAACGCCGGTGGCATCGCGATGGCCGAGCGTGTATCCGTAATCGCCCCCCATCGTCCGCATGAGTTCCTCGAACTGCGGCGTGCCAACCGCGGCGCTCAGTTCTTCGAGCGACGGCACGCGGAAGGCACCGCTTCGGGAGAGCACCGTGTCGGGGCAGAGGAGCGTGCCATCATCAGCCACGAGCCGGTGCTCCGAGACGAGCGTCGGGGCATAGAGCCCGGCCCGCGAGAGTGGGCCAGAACCCGGCGGCGTCGGAAAGACACGATGGGCATCGGCATAGCCCTGAAGCGCCCCTGATGTCTTGAGCAGATTCCGTTCCGCTCGCCTGGCGCGGGACTGCGCGATCGAGTCGAGCAGCAGTGGGGCGAGGAGCACGAGGGCCGCAAGCGACGTGGCGGCGACGATGACGCGATCAATCCACGCACGGCCACCACGGCCGCGGGCCGCGGCATCGGAGTCTGACATCGGCCGTGGCATCGGCCTCGGCTGGCTTCCCGTGGCCTGGCTTGCCGTGGACTGGCTTGCTGCTTTGTGTTCCGCAATGAACCGCATCGTTCGGTCCGCCAGGCCGACTGGCGGCCGCATCAGATCGCGATCGTATGCCAGAGGCCGTAGCGCCAGTTGCAATTGCTCCAGATCATGACGCAGCGACACACCACTTTGCGGATCGGCCAACGCCGTTTCAACCTGTTTCGAGTCAGACGGCTCGAGGGCCCCCAGAAGGTGGCCGATAAGTTCTTCTCGCATAGAAAATACTCACATCAATCGTAATTCACGACGAACCTTCGGTGGGGCGTCAGGTTCGTTCTCAGCGGTTTCTGTCTTGCTTGACTTGATCTGTCTTGCTTTATCGGCGCTCGCGCTCACCGCTCGCGGCCGCTCTCCTGCCACGATTCGTTGAGCTTGAGGAGGGCCGCATGCAGCCGGCTCTTCACGGTTCCGACCGGAATGCCGAGCACATCCGCCGCCTCGCGATACTTCATACCCTGGTGGTAGACGAGAAGCAGGGCGCTCTTGAGCGGATCGGGCAGTTCCTCGACCGCGGTTCGCACCCAGTGCTTCGCCTCCTCATCCTCCATCTTTTTATCGGCCGTCTGATCGCGTCCCGAGAGCATGTCCACAAGCGAACCAACGTCGTCATTGCCGCCCGTGCGATGATCGAGGCTCACCATTCGGTGACGACGATTACGACGCTGGGCATCGATGGCCTGATTGGTTGCGATCGTGTACAGCCAGGGACGGAACCTCCGGCCATCTTCGAAATTCTCCCGCTTCAGGTGGACCTGTAAAAATGTTGCCTGAAATACATCCTCTGCCATTTCCGCGCTACCGAGGTAACGGCGGAGGTAGCTGAACAATTCGTGTTCGTACCGATGCACAAGTGACTCAAACGCCGACGCATCGCTGCCCGCCCGAACCCTGCCGATCAATTCCTCGTCGGTCGGCCCGGCCCTCTGGGGCAATGGTTGCGGCAACGGTTGCGTCAACGACTCGACAACCGAACCGCCGCCGGACCGGTCGTCTCGCCCTGAACTTGAGTGGGACTCGTGCAAATCCATCGTTCCTACGCGGGCACGCGGGGAAATGTTCGCGAGAAAAAGAGGTCGCCTGAAGATCGTTCGGCAGGCCCTCTTGGAGGCCCACCGCCCGGAACCGAGTATAACCGCCAGACCGGGGGTGCGGGGAAATCGGGCTCTGCTCGAAAGGCCGACGTGGCCGTGGCGTTTTCATCGAGCGGATTTGACTTTTTCGGCCGGCAACCTGACATTCCGGCACGGTCGTGCCCGGACCTTCTGGCAGGATCTGGCAGCACGCCCCGCCCGCACGACGCCGCTCTCCGGCACGGACACGCCCTCATGGGACCACATCCACCCCCCGCGACATCGCCCTACCGCTGGGCGACCCCGGGCGACATCAACGCCTTTTTTGGCCTTACGCTCGATAACCTCGCCGATCTTGTTCTGGCGGTCTCACTGTTGGCAGCCGTCTTTGACTATCCGGTTCAGTTTGCCCTGTCCCACTTCGTGCCCGGCACTGCGGTCGGGGTGGTGGTCGGCGATCTGATCTTCACCTGGATGGCCTTCCGACTGGCCAGACGAACCGGTCGCTCCGACATCACGGCGATGCCACTGGGCCTCGACACCCCGAGCACGTTCGGCATGGTCTTCTTCGTGCTCGGACCGGCCTACATGGCATCGCTCGCGGAAGGCATGGACCGCGACGCCGCGGCCCGGCATGCCTGGCACATCGGCATGTGCGCGATCGTCGCCAGCGGCGTTTTCAAGATCTGCTGCAGCTTTGCAGCCAATACCGTCCGTAGGCTCGTGCCCCGCGCGGGCCTGCTCGGCAGCCTTGCCGCCATCGCACTGGCATTGATCACCTTTCTGCCGCTCCTGGAAATCTTCGACTCCCCGCTGGTGGGCCTCGCCTCGATGGGCATCGTGCTGGCAGCGCTCACCGCACGGATCCCGTTGCCGGCGCGGATTCCCGGGGCGCTGGCCGCGCTCCTGGTCGGTGGCGCGATCCACGCGATCGGCACGTCCGCCGGCTGGATTCCTGCGGACGCGGCCCACGCCGCGATCGATCCCGCCGCCGCGCTCTGGCCGGTGGAGTGGCTGGCGGCATTGAAGCTCGAATGGCTGGAGGCCTGGAGCGATACTGTCCGCTATCTGCCCATCGTGATCCCCTTCGCACTCGGCACGGTCGTGGGGGGCATCGACTGCACGGAGAGCGCCGCGGCTGCGGGCGACGAATACGACACCCGCAGCATCATCGCCGTCGAGGGCCTCGCCACAATTCTCGCGGGCGCCTGCGGCGGCGTGATCCAGACGACGCCCTACATCGGCCATCCTGCCTACAAGGCAATGGGTGGCCGGGCAGCCTACACGCTCGGCACGGCGGTGTTCATCGGCGTGGCCGGCCTCACCGGCACGTTTGCCTATCTCTATCAGGCCATCCCCGGCCCGGCGATCCTGCCGATCCTCGTCTTCATCGGACTCGAGATCACCGCCCAGAGTTTTCATGCCACGCCGCAACGGCACTATCCAGCGGTGGCGATCGCCTGCGTGCCGGCGCTTGCCGCACTCGTGATGATCCAGGCCGACAAACTCCTGGCCGCGGGTGCCGTGCCGACCGGCCCGCTGGCCCGCGAACTCTTCTCGATACGGCTCCTCTCCTCTGGCTTCATCGTCACGAGCCTGCTCTGGGCGGGCCTGGTGGCGTCGCTCATCGACCGAAAACTTCTGGCGGCCGCCGGTTGGTGCCTGGCCGCCGCAGTCGGCACGCTCTGCGGCGTGATCCATTCGCCGTTTGCGGATGGCCGGCTCTTCCTGCCCTGGAATATCGGCAGTCTGCCCGCCGAGGCGGCCGGTCGCGGCCCACTCACACTCGCAGCTGCCTACGCGCTACTGGCCGCGATCTTCGCCGCCTGGCATGCCACAGCGAGCCGCGGCACACGTTGATGGTTGGAAAAGACGATCCAGAAGGGAGTCGTCACGCTCCTCTTCCGTGGGGGCGAGTTTGTAACGTGCCCTGTCCTTGCGTCCAGGGCTGCCCAGGCCCCATCGCCGGACGTTCCAAGTGGGGGCGAGTTTGTAACTTGCCCTGTCCTTGCGTCCAGGGCTGCCCATGGCCCCATCGCCGGACATTCGCTCCGGCATCCTGCCTGCGCTCACTCGATGCTGACTGCGCTTCGACATCCTGTCTCCGCTTGTCAGCAACGCCGGCTCCGGGGCCATGGGCAGCCCCTCACGGATGTCTCCGATTCCGATACAAGCCCGGAGCGTCAGCGATGGGATCATCATGGATGCCGCGCGACGCTTCTTGGCGGCCCGTGCTTACTCAAGCCCGTAGGCGCCGGCCATCGGAATGTCGAGGCCGGTGCGGCTGGCGAATTGCGTCCGCGACAGGAATCGCGGCTCGAGGTTGAACGTGAAGCCAACGTTATTGCGGCTGTAGTCGACATTGAAGCCGAACGTCATCAGGAATGACTCGCCGATCCGCACCAGCTGGAAATTCTGCCCGATGTTCAAGCCCTTGAGATTCAGCGCGGTGCCGAATGAACTCGCCCACTTGGGGCTCATGCGGTAGGTGTAGGAGCCGGTGAGCACGCTGGCCTCGATCGGCCCGCCAAACTCGTTGAAGCCGATGTAGAAACTCCCTCGCGGGGTACGGTTGAGCAAGGCCCCGAGCGTGTAGAGCTGCTGACCGCCGCTGAAGAAGTCGACGTCGGCCGTGGAGAGCACCGTGGTGCGGTCCCCCACGTGCCAGCGGAAGTCGTACTGCCAGAGGCCGAGCAACTGGCCGAAGTTCTGGCTCGTCGTCGGGAAGATCTCGCCGTCGACGTCGAAGACGATCCAGTCGATGATCCGCCGGTTGCCCATCGGGCCTCGCTTCGTCTGCCAGCGCTGCCGGGCTGCGAGCCGGACGGCCGTGAGGTCGTTGGCGATCTCCGTCGGACCGGTCACCCAGCCCCCCATGCCGCGGCGAACGGCATAGGTTCGCGGGTCGTACTTGTTATCGGGCCCAAAGACGAAGGGGGCCTGTAACGGCGTGGCCTGACCGGGGATCGCGCCGTAGTCCCAGTAGGGAATGTTCCGCCGATACTGATTGATCGTGTCGTCGTCGATCTGGTCGTAGAGCGGAAACTGGTCGATGCTCTGCGTGCTGTTGGCATAGGAGAACTCGGCCTCCCAGACCACCTTGTGGGCGAGGCCGTGGACGTTCCAGAGCTGGCTCTCGACCGTATTGTCCGATGACCACATCGGCAGCGTCGACCGGACGCCCACCTGCCCGTAGGCCCGCTCGATTGGTGACTGGGTGATGTCCTGCCCCCAGCGTGCCAGTTCGCCGAGCGCATAGGGGACGATCTTCACCGCGCCTGCCTGGAAGGGCAGGTCGATCTCCTGCCGTGTCGCCAGCCGCTCGCCGATGACGTTGTTTTCGTACGGCAGCGTTGTCCAGATGCCGAGCCCCTGCCCCGGCGTCGGAGCCTGCGGCAGATTCTGCCGCACGTAGGAAGCACCTGAATGCTGATACCACGTGAGCGCGTCCTGCGCGATAGGCTGCCCCAGCCTGTAGTAGTCAAGCCGTGGCCACCACTCGCTCTGGGTAAAGAACGGATTGACCCGCACGCTCGTCAGCAGCCGTAGTTCGCGATTCTCGATCGGCCGCCGCAGGTCGAGCCAGGTGCGTTGTTCGTAGCCTTCCTCCCACTCTGCCTCGTAATATTCCTCGAGGAAGTTCATGTCGCTGATCCAGCCAGCCGTACCGCGGGCCTGCCAGCCCCCGAAGAAACTGTCGGTGCTGCCGCCGATATCCTGCCGATGCCGCCAGAACGAACGGCCGCGGAACGTCCGCTCAGGGTAGCCGGGATAGGTGAAGTCGCGCCGGTAGAGGCCGAGGTTGTCCTGCCCGACGTCACCGATGAACCAGGCATCGAGATCGCCACTGGCGGGCCCGCCATACCCGAGAAAATCGGGACGGTTATACAAGAGCGACGTGCCGCCGCCGGGGCCGCGGAGGCTCAGGTAGTCGATGTCGAAATCCCAGTCGACTCCGTCCGGCGGCCGCTGCCAGCCAAACACCTGAAAGGCATCCCAGCTGGTGAGCAGCTGCGTGCCGAAGATGCGGTCGTTCTTGATCTGCGCGTTATTGATGTAGAAGGTGGGCTTCTTGGCGTTGGTCGCCAGCACCGGCCACCAGAGCACCGGCACGCCGCCGAGGGTGAGGGTGTTGCTGCGGCTGGTGATGAACTGCTGGTGCTCGATGGCCGGCTCGCCGGTGACGGGGTCAATCGCCGGCTGACCGCCGGGACCAGCCAATGGAATCTGCTCGTCGTTGAACTCGAGTTCACGCGACCGGAACTCCCAGCTCGGCACGCCCAACCGGCTCGAGGTCAGGCCGGTCTGCTGGGCGACGAAGCGGCTGCGATCCACCTGCCGCAGCACATCCGCCCGCAACCGCACCACACCGGAATAGTTGTCGACCGGCGTGAGCACCGTGGCGCCGGTGATCACGCCGCTGGACCGTGGCACGTCGTAGAACATGCTCACCGCCTCGACGACCCGCTGGCCCTGCCGGAAGATGACGTTTCCCTCCATGTAGAGTTCCAGCGGCACGTCGTTGGCCTGAGCCGCGGTGCCGTCGAGGTCGGGCTGGGCTTGGCCGCGTGTCCAGATCACCAGGCGGTCGGCGGAGATGTCGAGAGGGCCGGCCGGATCGACGCCGTCCACGACGAGATTCACGCCCGAGGTGATCACCGCAACCCATTCATTTCCAGCCGGGCTGGGAAACCAGCGGATGTTGAGCGGCACGCTCGACCGCGGAAAGGCCCGCAGCCGGCGGGCCGATGCCGCGGTGTTGACCGTCGGCACGGGGGCGGCGCCAAACTCGCTGAACTGTGCCTGCTGGATCGGTTCATCATTCGCCGCCTCGCCCCCCGTTTCGGCGTTGTATGCAACCGGCACGACGCGGTCGGCGGGTGCGTCGTAAATCGGCGGCGTACCGGCGGCGGGCACGATGCTGGCAAAATCGAGCGTCGGCTCCCGCTGCATCCAGAAGCGACCGGTCCAGCGCGGGCCGCGGACGGTCATGCGCGGACCGCCGGCAGGCGCTGCGACCGCGGCGCCGCCGGGAGGATTCGACTGCACGGCCACGTTACCAGCCATCCGCACGAGCATGCTGCGAACAGGCGGCGCTGGCGGTGATTCCCTATCACCGGCAGCGGCCTCGACATCGACCGCCGGGGCCGGCTCCTGTTCAATCCAGATCACCGCCTCGTGGCCCGTAGCCTCTGTCTCGCCCTGACTGATCCGCACGCCCCCGGTGAGATGCCAGACGTCGTAGGATCCTTCCGTCCACCGGGATGCCTGCGTGGCATTGATCGTGACGGGCTCACGCGGATCGGCCGACGGCACCTCGATGCGTCCTGCCTCGGCAATGGCGGCCGCCAGACCGCGGGCAGGCAACGAGGCGAGCGCTCCTGCCGTCGCGGCTTCCTTGAGTGGCTGGCTGACGGCCGGTTGCGGCTCGGCCGACATGGCGACCGCGTGCGACAGGAACGTCAGCACCACGATCACCAGCCGCTGACTCCAGCCACGGCAGCCGCGGCCAAAACATCGTTCAGAGCAGCGCGCAGAGCAGCAGCGCGACGGGCGATATACCCGACGTCGCGAGGGCGCAGCGGTGGCGTGGTCGATGGGAAAAAACACGCGCGAACGAGGGTCTCTGGGGTCGGATAGCGGCCGCGAAAACGGTCGTGAATTCAAAAGCGCGGGACTATAGGAGTGCCGGCGCCAACGGGTCAAGGCATGGCGGCTGCCGGGAGGGCTTCACAAGTCGTGGCCAGAAAGGGGGTTACTGCCGCGAACCATTCGGCCGGCGGCCGGGCCGCGACAGGCCGACGGCGGGCCGGTGTCAGCCCGCGCGACACGCTCCCGCGGCCGCAGATGCCGCAGCCTGGGGGATTCAGACAGCGACCGCCGTGGTAAGGCAGGCAACTGGGAATATCGCGTCGCCTACCCAGCCTGCTTGTTCGTGTCGCGGTACCATAAGCCCCCAGGATGCTACGGATCGCTCGTCCGCCCGCCGTGGGAGTGGATGCTCGAGACCACCCCAGTCCCCGCCCGCGGGTCCAGTCTGCGTCGTCCGACACACGTCCCGCCCCTCGCCCTTGCCCTCCCCCCACCCTTGCCCTCCCCGGCCGCCTTCACCAGCGTTCTTCCGCGCCGCCGCGAAAGCTTGTTCATGCGTTCCTTTGCCGATCGTCTCACGCACTGGCTGGTCCATCACCGAAACCTGCTGGCCATCGTCGCGGTGGTGGTGATGGGGCTGTCCGTCGTTCAATCCCGACGGCTCGAATTCGTCCGCTCAATCGATACGATGTTCGACCGCACCGATCCGGCACTCATGCCCTACCGACGGATGATCCGCGCGTTTGGATCGAGCGAAGTGGTGCTGGCGGCCTACGACGACCCAGACCTCTTCTCCCCGCCCGGCATCGATCGGCTGCGCACACTGACCAACACGCTCGCCGCCCTGCCCGGCATCGCCTCGGCCACGAGCCTGGCCGACACGCCCCTGGGCAACCGCATCATCGAGACGGACACGAGCCCGACGGCGCGGCGGCTCGTCAACCTGCTGGAGGGATATGCCGTCGGCGCCGACCACCGCACGGCGGCTGTGATCTGCGTGCTCAAGGCCCCCGATGCAACACCATCACCCGCTCAGGCCCAGCCGAGCTCCACACTCCAGGTGGACTCCACACCACAGCCGGGCTCCACGGCTCAGGCGGCTTCGCGAGCCGACGCGATCGACCGTGTCCGCGCCATCATGGCCGACCTGCCCGAGGGCACGGTCGCCGGTGAGCCGGTCATGCTCCGGGACGGTTTTGCCATGCTCACCCGCGACGGCAATCTTCTCGGCATAGCCAGTGCCCTTCTGTCCGGAGCGGTGCTACTCATCTCGTTCCGGAGCATCCGCTGGCTGGTCGTACCGCTGGCGGTCGTGCTCATGGCCCTGTGGAGCACGCGGGGTGTGCTGGCTGTGGTCGGCCTCAAGCTGACGATGGTCTCGGCCATGCTCTCCGCGATGGTCACGGTGGTGGCGATCGCCACCGTGGTGCACGTGATCGTGGAGTTTCGACAGCAGCGGGATCAGGGC
>JBIIFB010000065.1:0-17464 GCA_044237545.1 Pirellulales bacterium | reverse complement strand
GTTTGTTTCGGGCGATACCGGGCCGCTGCATCTGGCGGCCGCGGTGGGCACGCCGTGCGTCGGCCTCTTTGGCCCGGTGCCCGCCGAACGTAACGGCCCCTACGGCGGCATCCATGCGACGGTCGAGCCACTCCCGGCGTTGCGGCCGGCCTGGGAGCATCGCAAGACTGACACGCTCGCCATGGCAGGGATCGAAGTCGACCGCGTTGTGTCCACCTGCGAACGACTCCTGAAAAAAGCCGCCGCAGCGTGAGACGCGAGGCGGTGGCCGACAGGTGGGCCGCGAGTTTTCTTGTGGCCGCGAGTTTTCTTGTGGCCGCGAGTTTTCTTGTGGCCGCGAGTTTTCAACTTGCGGAACCCGGGCCAAAGCACCGGACAAGTTACAAACTTGCCGCCACGAGGGAACTTGTGGCCGCGAGTTTGTAACTTGCGGAATCCGGGCGACACCACCGGACACGTTGAAAACTTGCCGCCACGAAAGACAGCCCACGGACACGTTGGCAGACTCAATGCCACAGAGGGCGGAAACCCATGCCGTGCCAACCAGGATTCATCCCGTGGTCGATTTTCTACGCTCGCTATACTACGGGCAACAGTCCATCGAGGATCGCGACCCCATGCCACGCCCGCGTTTCAACCCGTTCTACCCGATCCTCGGCATCGTGGGCTTCCTGTTCACGGTGACCGCGTCGAGCTACTGCCTGTTTGTGCTGCGAGGTGTGCGGCCCGAAAGCCTTTCGACCGCCCCGCATGCCCTCGAACGCCTCATGGACAGTCACGGCATCACGCTGCTGACTGGCCAACTCATTGTGCTCGCCATCGCGACCGTCGGCGCCGTGGCCATGGATCACTTCGAAGGTGAGCGGCAGCGGCGGGCCCGGGCCGTCGATCTGGAGCGACCACGCGGAGTGCACGATGCCGCCGGGGCCCGGCTGCCGTGACCGCGTCGGCCGCCCGTCAGATCGAGCGACTGCGGGAGCAGATCCGGTATCACGACCGGAAGTATTACGTTGCGGCGGCACCGGAGATCAGCGACCGCGACTACGACCGGTTGCTCGCCGACCTTCAGGCTCTCGAAGAGGCGCACCCCGACCTGGTCGTGGTCGACAGCCCGACGCAGCGTATCGGTGATGAACCGATGCCGTCGCTCGAGTCGGTGCGGCACCGGCTGCCGATGCTCTCGATCGACAACACCTACAGCACGGACGATCTCACCACGTGGGGCCACCGCGTCGAGAAACTCCTGCACGAGTCAGGGACGAGCGCGATCGAGTGGGTGTTGGAGTTGAAGATCGACGGGGTGGCGGTCTCGCTCACCTACGAGCACGGCCTGCTGGTCCTCGGAGCGACCCGCGGCAATGGCACGGTCGGCGACGGCATCACCCACAATGTCCGCACGATCCACGGAGTGCCGCTGCGACTTGCCCTCGACACACCCCCCGAGCGGATCGAGGTCCGCGGCGAGGTCTACATGACCAACCCCGATCTCGTCTCGCTCAACCAGCAGCAGGCCCGTTTGGGGCTCGCCGCTTTTGCCAACACGCGAAACGTCGCAGCCGGCAGCATCCGCCTGCTCGATCCGAGGGAGTGCGCCAGTAGGCCGCTCCGTTTTTTCTGCCACGGCGTGGGGGATGCCACGGGCCTCGGCGCAGAATCCCAATCGGAACTGCTCGCCTGGGCCCAGCAGGCGGGCCTGCCCGTCGCGCCCCGCACCCGTTCCTTCGACTCCCTCGACGCTCTCATCGAACATGGCACCGCCCTGATCGACGAACTGCACTCGCTTGACTTCGAGGTGGACGGCTTCGTGGTGAAGGTGAACCGCTTCGACCAGCAGCGTCGCCTCGGCACCACTGCCAAAAGCCCCCGCTGGGCGATCGCCTGGAAATTCGAAAAGTTTGAGGCCACGACAAGGCTCGCGGGCATCCGGGTGCAGGTGGGCCGCGGCGGCACCATCACGCCGGTGGCCGATCTCGAGCCGGTGGAACTGGCGGGCACGGTCGTCCGCAGGGCCAGCCTGCACAACGCCGACGAGGTGGCGAGGAAGGATGTCCGCGTGGGCGACGTTCTGGTGGTGGAGAAGGCCGGCAAGGTGATTCCGCACGTCGTCCGCGTGGAGAAACACCTGCGAACGCACGCCCTCGAGCCTTGGTCGCCACCCACGGATTGCCCGGAGTGCGGCACGCCGCTCGAGCGGGATCCCGACGGCGTCTTCATTCGCTGCCCCGACGTCGACTGCCCCGCGCGGCGACGCGAGCGGTTGAAATTCTTCGCCTCCCGTGGGGCGATGGACATCGAGGGGCTCGGCGACAAGCTCGTCGAGCAGTTGGTCGCCACGGGCCTCGTCAAAGACTACGCCGACCTCTACTCGCTGACGGCGGCCCAGCTCGAAACACTCGAACGGATGGGGGAGAAATCGGCACAGTCCCTCGTCATGCAGATCGCTGCCAGCCGCAACCGCGGACTCGTCCGCGTGCTCAATGCACTCGGCATTCGTCACGTGGGCCCGCGGGTGGCGTCGCTTGTGTGCTCGCGGTTTCCATCACTCGGTCAACTCCATGCGGCAAGCGTCGATGAGCTTTCCGCCGTTGAGGATATCGGCCCGGCGATCGCGGCGAGTGTGCATGAGTGGCTGGCCAGCAGCTATGGGAAACGGGTGCTGCAAGGCCTCGAGCAGGCGGGAGTGGTCCTCGACACTCCGGAATCGGAGCGGGTGAGCGCCGGCCCGCTTTCGGGCAAAACGCTGGTGGTGACGGGCACGCTCACCGGCTTCTCGCGTCAGGAGGCGGAGGAGGCGATCCGTCAGGCTGGCGGCCGGGTGTCGGGCAGCGTCTCGAAGAAGACAGACTACGTCGTGGCGGGCGAGGAGGCGGGCAGCAAGCTGGCAAAAGCCACGAAGCTCGGCGTGGCGGTGATCGACGAGGCCGCGTTTCAGAGCCTGCTCACCGGGTGATGCGGGGCCGCGGCCCGTCTGCTACCGCCTACCGCCGGACGGCCAGCGGCAGGGCAAACAGCGCGACGGAGAGCCCCCAGAGCGGCTCTCCTGCGATGAGCCCCAGAAGCGGCCAGCCGACCAGCCCGATCTGCGCCACCAGCCGCTGCGACGGCGCACACCAGAGGCCGATCGCGAAGAGCACCTCGAACGCCGTGATGCCATGCGTGAGCAGGTTGGTCAGATATTCAGATCGGGCCAAGAGCGGCACGATTCCCGCGACCCGGCTCTGAGGTCCCGTCGCCAGATACCAGGCGGCTAGCCCATCCCACCAGGCATCCCCCTTCGACTGACTGAGCACGGACGCCGCCGCGATCGCCGTTGCATGCACCTGCAGCAGCCCCACGGAAATGGCTGCACGCAGCGAGGGTCCCGGTGCCGGCCGGCCGGCGCGATTGCGCAGCCAGCGGTCGACCGAAAGATGCTCCCCTGCGGGACCGATGGCAAGACACCACAGCAGGATCGACAGGCAGTCATCGGCCGGGCCCGCGAGCATCGGCCCGCGGTGCAGCAGCGACGCCCAGAGCACCGCGGCCAGAACTGCGACCACCGGCGTTCCCACCCCGAGGAGCAAACACGCGAAGACCACTCCCGTCGCGCCGAAGAGGAAGGCCAGCGAGGCCGAACTCGCCGCCCAGTCGAACAGTGAAAACGCGTAGGGGGATCGCCACTGCCGTACGGTATCGGCAGGGAGAATGCCCGCGGGACCAAACCAGGCCTGCACATCGGCGGCGTAGCTCCACCACAATGCCAGCGCGATCGCTGCGGCACCGATTCGCACCAGCGCCAGCGGCCAACTATCGGTGGCCGAAAACCAGAAACGCTGCCACACATCGCCCATTGCGGCGAGGCTGTCGGACGCCGACGCAGGCGATGCCGCTCGGAGGCCTGCCGCGGCTGCTGTCGGCGGGTGAGCCTTCATCGCGTGCCTTCCGCGTCTGGTTCGACGCCGGTGCTGAGGGTCTTTCCGCCGGCAGCCGGCCGCACGAGCGGTGCGACCTCGCCACGAGGCTCAGATCGGAGCAGTTGCAACTCTCCACCCACCATGCGAACACGGGCCGTGGAGACCTGCACGGGCGACGTCGGCGGACCTCCGCGATCCACCAGCGGTGTCCGCACGATGCTCACGCTGAGATCTTGCCCACCCAGATCATCGAACATGCCCCGGCCGACGGCGGCCACCAGCAGACCGTCCCGATCGGCGTCGTCATCGACCACCACCATGGCCCGCGCGAGCCGCCGCCAGCGGGATGCCCGCTCCCCCACGAGCCTGCCCGGCAGACGCACCGTGGCCTTTTTCGGGTCCCCGTGCCGCCGCACCTCGAGAGCGTGGTCGGCATCCTCCTCGCTGCCGTAGGTGAGTCGATAATCAAAGCCAAGGTCGAGCCACAACGGCACCATCCACGGTGACCACAGCCGACTCTTGACCGTACGGATCAGGGCGGACGAGCCGCTTCCCGTGTTCCCAACGATCGAGAGCGTCAACCCCAGGAGGTAGACGGCAAGCGCCACCGTCACCGCAGCCTGCGTCATGGGTGAGGGCGTCGCGGGATCGGTTGGCTTGGTTGTGGGCATTGTGCCTTGTGTTTTGCTGGCTTCACTACGACCGCTCTTTGTGGAGTCGGCGTCGAGTCGGCGGCAATAAGACGGATTGTGCTTCGGCCGTCGACCAATCTCCAGCGGCTTTTTCTGGCTGGCTTTTTTGGGCTGGCTTTTTGGGCGAATTCGCGGGCTCCGTCCGCCCGCGGCAGTGGACCGCGTTGACAGGCCCGCCATATCGCGATAGTTTTCATCTGGCGGCAGCGAACCGCCACGGCTCCCTCACCGCATGCCTCGACGGCCGGCTTCTCACAGCGACCGTCGTTTCGGCTGTTTTCGGGGGATTAGCTCAATTGGGAGAGCGTCTGGCTGGCAGCCAGAAGGTCAGGGGTTCAAATCCCCTATCCTCCACTTATGTGGGGAGCCGATTCTCGCACCTGTCTTGCACGCTGCCTCCCACCTGTCTTGCACTCTGTCTCCCATTCAGACAGCGTATGACATCGCCCGCCGAAATTGCCTCGCCCTCCGCCTGGCCGGGAGCCCGTGTGGCATGGGTCGACGGGGCGTACATGCCGGTCATGCCGGCCGAGTCGCTGGCGCTCCCCGTAGGTGATGCAGGCTTCGTGCTCGGGGCGACGGTCACCGAGCAACTCCGGACCTTCCACGGCGAGCTTTTCCTTCCCGACGCCCACGAGGAGAGGTTGCGTGAATCGCTGTCGATCGTCGGCATCACTCCCGGCCTACCGCTCGGAGACATCTTCACGGCGGCGGCGGCGGTGGCACTGCACAACCATGCCGCCGGGCCCGCCGACGACGACCTCGGACTGGTGGTTTTCGTAACGCCGGGCGATCTGCCTTCACAGCATGGTGGAACGGGCGGCAGTCCCCGAATCGTCATCCACACCTTTCCGCTGGCGTTTCGCCTCTGGGCGGACGCCTATGAGTCGGGCGTGCCGCTGCGGAGCGTCTCGGTTCGACAGGTGCCCGATGCCTGCTGGCCTGTGCAGGCAAAGGTCCGCAGCCGCCTGCATTACTTTCTCGCCGACCGCGAGGCGCATGCCGTCGAACCGGGGGCGAAGGCCGTGATCTGCCATCTCGATGGCCGCGTCAGCGAGACTTCCACCGCCAACATCCTGATCGTCCGTGGCGGCACGATCGTCGCTCCTCCGGCAGCCGATGCGCTCTCGGGCGTGAGCCTGCGTTGTGCTCAGCGCCTGGCCGGTTCACTCGGCATCGAATGGCAGACGAGTTCGCTCTCGGAGGCCGATCTTGCCTCTGCCGACGAGATCATGCTCACTAGCACGCCCAACTGCATCCTGCCGGCGTTACGCTTCAACGGCCGCTGCATAGGCCATGGCCGACCCGGTGCAACCTACCGCCGGCTGCTATCGGCCTGGAGCGAATGGGTCGGCCTCGACATCGCCGGCCAGTCACGGTCTCGGGCTGCGTCTGGCATTGGCGTCGGCTAGCAGACCGAGCCCCCGCCGCACCACCACGTTTTTCCAGGATTCCATGCGCCGTCCGCTCCGCCTCCTCTTGATCCTCGCCCTCGCGGCCCTGGCCGTGCCGCTGATTCCGTTTCTCGCCTTCGGCGCGCGGCTGGATCATCTGGTGGCCACATGGCTCGATCCGCTGCCATCGCCTCCGGTACTGGCAGCCATTGAGGTGGGCGTGCTCGCGGCCGACATCATTCTGCCCGTGCCATCGAGCATGGTGGCCACGCTTGGCGGTGCGAAGCTCGGCCTCGCCATCGGCACGTTCTGCGCATGGCTTGGCATGACCACTGGGGCTGTCATGGGCTGGTGGCTCGGCCGCACGGCCGGCGCCGGCTCGCTTTCCGGCCTGGCGGCCGACGAGCGTGAGCGGCTGACGCGGCAGCAGCGTCGCTACGGTCCGCTGGCGGTTGTGCTGACGCGACCCCTGCCGCTGGTCGCGGAGGCTACGGCGGTCATGGCCGGGGCCACCGGCATGGGCTTCCGCGAGTTTTGTGTGGCAGCCGGTAGCGGCAACCTCGCGATCGCCATTGTCTGGAGCCTTGCCGGCGTGCTTGGACAGAATGCCGACTCGCTGCAGTGGGTGGTCGTCGGCTCGCTCGTGATCCCCGTTGCGATCACCTGGCTTGTGTTGCGGAGCCGGGCCCTGAATAGGCAAGCCTCCCCGCGCGAACTATGATTTCGCCCACAGCCGTCTGCCAGGGCCACGTCTGGCAGGGCCACGTCTGCTAGGGCCACGTCTCGCAGGCAGAGGGTCTCCCCCGCGTCCCATCGCGCCACAACACCGAGTCACATCACGAGGTCACACACGCATGGACGCCCTCCGTTCTCTCCTCGATCTGTTCCTGCATCTCGATGACCACATCGCCGTGATCATCGATGCGTGGGGGCCATGGACCTACGTCCTGCTGTTCGCGATCATCTTCTGCGAAACGGGGCTCGTGGTCATGCCATTTTTGCCGGGCGATTCGCTGCTCTTTGCCGCCGGCGCCATGGCGGCACTCTATCCGGAGTCGCTGAGCATCACGCTCCTCCTGATCATCCTCTTCATCGCCGCCGTACTGGGCGACACCATCAATTACGCGATCGGCCGGGCGGTCGGCCCGCGTGCCTTCCGCATCAACGCCTGGTTTCTGAAACACGAGCATCTCGAGCAGACCCAGGCTTTTTACGGACGCCATGGGGGCAAGACGATCGTGCTCGCCCGTTTCATACCGATCATCCGTACATTCGCCCCCTTCGTGGCCGGCGTCGGCAGGATGCACTATCCGCACTTTCTCTACTACAACGTGGTTGGAGGGCTGGCCTGGGTCGGGATCTGCACACTGGCCGGCTATTTCTTCGGCAATGTGCCGATCGTGAAAAAGAACTTCGAACTCGTCGTGGTCGGCATCGTGCTGATGTCGGTGCTGCCAGTGGCATGGGAAATTCTGGCCGCCCGTCGCCGTCGCAGCCTCGAGTGACGGCAACGGGATGCTTCAGGGCATCGACGCCGCAAGGCGGTTGAACACTTCGTCAAACTCCCGCCGCGTGCGTGCGGTGATCGATTCGACCTCTGCCACGAGTTCGTCCGCAGAGGGGTAGCCCATCAGATGGGCGAGTGTCCGCTGCTCCGTCGCCACCGACGGGAAATCATGGCGGGCCGGGGCATCGAGCAGCCGCAGATGGCCTTCGATGGCTCGCAGTTGACGGTAGGCTTTCTCAAGAAACGTGAATTGGCCGCTGTCGAGGTGCCCAGCCGCATGCAGGAGCGTGAGTCCCGTCAGGGTTTCCGGCGTCCGCAACGCCGGATCGTCTCCGCCGTGCACGAGCTGCAAGACCTGCGTGACAAACTCGATATCCACCACGCCCCCCGGCCCACGCTTGAGGTTAGTCACCCGCGCGCCCTCCTCCATGCGATGCCGCATCTGTCGGATCGCCGCGACCTCGGCCCCGGTCCACCGCCGTTCGAACGCCGCGGCGTGCACGAGCCGCATCGTCCGGGCAGCAGCGACGACTCCGCCGATCGCCACCCTGGCTTTCACGAGTGCCTGCCGCTCCCAGATGGCCGCCGGGCCGTCCTCGGCGAAATACCGGGCGAAGTCGTCGAGTGAGATCGCCGCCGGACCGCTGCGGCCACTGGGCCGCAGCCGGGAATCCATTTCATAGAGCCGGCCGTGCGGCCCGAACGTGTTGAACACCTTGATCGTCCGCTGGGCGAGTTCGGCAAAAAAGTGGGCATTGGTCGTGCCCTCGACGCTGCGTCGCGTGCGGCGGCGGTGAAAGGAGATGCCGTCGTGGTCGTAGAGGAACACGAGGTCCACGTCGCTGGCGTAGTTCATCTCCCGGCCGCCGAACTTGCCCATGGCCAGCACCACCGGCCCGGCTCGCACGCCCACAGTCTCCCCCTGCGCCGCCATCGGCTCGCCGAGGCGGTCCACGAGCTTGTCCTCCTCGCGGGCGATCACCACCCGCATGATCGCCTCCGGAATCGCCGAGAGCCCGGCCGTCGTCTCGGCCACGTTGTGCCTTCCGAGGATATCGCGAACCCCCACACGCAGCTGCTGCGAAGCCTTGAAGGCATGGAAGATCGGCTCGAGGTCGACGGCGTTCCTGCAGAGTTCCGCGAGGGCGGCATCGAGTTCTGCGGGCGGGGCCAGTCGCGGCATCACGAGGCTGTCGAGCAACTCGTCGATCATTCCCGGGTTGCTCATCAACAGCCTGGCGAGAAACGGACTCGACGAACAGAGGCGGACCGTGAGGTCGAGCGACGGCGGATGGAAGCTGAACAGCTCCCAGAGCACCCCCTTGCCACCGAGCGAATCACTGACGGCGACGAGGTTTCCGAGGGTGGCGTCGGGGTCGGGAGTGGTGGCAATAGCCGCCAGCAGGCGGGCCAATATAGCTGCCAGAAAATGCCGGCAGCGTTGCGTGGAGAGAAACCGCACCTTCTCCTCACCGAGGCTCTCGATCGCCCGATGCGCGGCGGCACTGTCGCGAAACCCGTACCGAGACAACACCTCGCGAACAAACGCCTCCGGCGGCGCCGGGTCGAGCACGAGGTCGACCTCCGGCTCCGGCTCCGCATCCTCGGGGAAGGCGTCATGCAGCAGGTGATCGAGAATGCGTCGATTGAGATCGGTGGCCTCGGCCAGTTCACGCCTGAATCGCTCGGCATGTTCCGCGCCGGTGCCGTAGCCCATCCGCACTGCCAGTCGGGCAAACTCCGCCGGATCCTGAGGCACAACGTGGGTCTGCCGGTCGTAGAGAATCTGCAGCCGATGTTCAACCGTCCGCAGCAGCGTGTAGGTGCGTTCGAGGATGCCACGTTCCTGATCGGTCAGGCTCCCTGTCTCCGCCAGCCGTCGTATCGCCTCGAGCGTCGTGCCCGTGCGGACCCGAGGCGTGTCGCCGCCGCCCAAGAGCTGAAGAAATTGGATCGTGAACTCGATGTCGCGGATACCGCCGCGGCCGTTCTTCACATCGGCGGCGTCGGTTCCCTCCCGGATCGCCCGGTGTTCGATCCGGCGTTTGAGCGCCTTGATGCCGCTGATGTCGGCCCGCGTCAGCCAGCGTCGGTAGACCCAGGGCTCCATCTCGGCGAGCACCCGCGATCCGAGCAGTTCGTCGCCGGCGATGCACCTCGCCTTCACCCACGCCTGGCGTTCCCAGGTGCGGCCATGGCGGTCGTAATACTGGAGCATGGCCTCCCGCGATAGCGTCGCCGGGCCGCCCGCGCCGTAGGGCCGCAGCCGCAGGTCCACCCGGTAGGCACTCCCCAGGTCGGTCGGCTCCGCGATCAGCCGCACCGTCTCCTGCACGACCCTCTCGAAGAACTCGCCATTGGAACAGGGCTTGGGTCCTTCAATCCGGCCGTCGACCGAATGGACGAAAATCAGATCGATGTCGCTTGAGTAATTCAACTCGGCGCCACCGAGCTTGCCCAGCGCCAGCACCGCGATCGTGGCATGCTCTCCGGCCGGTCCGCGTGGAATACCCCGCAGCTTCTCCAGCCGCGAGAGGGCCGATGCCACCGCCGCCTCGACCACGCACTCGGCGACATGCGAGATCTGCGTCACCACCGTCTCCAACCGCTGCCCACCCACAATGTCACCATAGGCGATGCGGAGTGTTTCCCGCCGCTTCAATCGGCGAATCGCCCGCATCACGCAGTCGGGCTCCGCGAGCAGGGCCGTTTCCGCCGCCAAGGCCGCCGCCAGCGCCTGGCGGCTCTCGGGCCGTCCTTCGCCCACACGGATCTGCTCCCACGACTCGGGATCGAGGATGACGAGTTCGGCGAGATAGGGGCTCGCCGAGAAGAGCTTGAGCAGGATCTCGAGGCTCCGCGGATCCCGCTGGAAGAGCGTGCCCGTGGAGAGCGGGCTGCGAACGGCCCCGATGAGCCGTTCGACCGCCACGAGCACGCGATCAGGATCGCTCACGGAAGGCAGGAGTACTTCGAGTCGGCCGCAGAGAAACGCGAGCAGATCGAGGGTCAGCCCATGGGCGGCCAGACCACAGACCGCGCGGTGGGCGATCTGCGGCTCCGCGAGACCAGCCCGGCGGCCCCAGGCCGCCGCAACGGCAGGCTCATCGAGGAACCGCTCCATCTCGGCAACGGACAGAGTCTCCCCGATTGAACCATGAAGATCCGGCGGCACGGCTAGGCTCCACGGGCGGTCTCGGACTGCGACTGCCCGGCCCGTCCGGGCGGGGACGTTTGAGTTCCGGCGATGCGGTGGAGATCAATTTCGTAGAGAGAGGTTGACGGAGGCATCGCCGATGAACCGACTCCCTCGAAGAGATGCTCCAGCGGCACCGCCTCCGCGAGTCCGTCAGCCACATCGCCGGCCAGCGTCCAGGCAGCCGCCGCCTGTATGTTCACGTCCACGAGTCTGCCGATGAGCCGCAGGGGCCCGTCGAAGACCACGATCCGGTCGCACATCGTCCGCCCTGTGAGCTGCGCTGTCTGTTCGGACTGGCTCCCCGCTGGCCCAGCAGCTGATTGGCTCCCCGCTGGCCCGGCAGCTGATTGGCCCGCCAGGGACTTGGACAGCAGGCGTTCCTCGCGGACCGACTTTCCCTCCACGAGCACCTGCTGCCGCGTGCCGATGAACGGCAGGTTGCCCGCGAGGCTCACCTCCGTCTGGGCATCGAGCAGCGTCTGATGGCGTTCTTTCTTCACCTGTTCCGGAACGTCGTCCGGCTGCCGGTCAAACGCCTTTGTGCCAGGCCGCGGGCTGTATTTGAAGATGAAGCTGTTCTTGAAGTCGGCGCCGCGGAGGAGGTCGAGCGTAGTCTGAAACTCGGCATCAGTCTCGCCGCAGAAACCGACGATGAAGTCGCTCGTCACGGCCGCATGCGGGATCGCCTCCCGCACCCGGCCAAGCATCTCCATGTATTCACCGATGGCGTAGCCGCGTTTCATCCGCGTGAGCACGGCATCGGAACCATGCTGAGCCGGCACATGCAGGTAGTGGCTGACCTTCGGCAGGTCGCGGACGGCCGCGATCAGGTCGTCGGTCATATCCCGCGGATAGTTGGTCACAAACTTGATCCTGTCGAGGCCGTCGATCGCATCAAGCATCACAAGCAGGTCGGCGAGCCGTGTCGTTTTTCCGCCGTCCTTCCAGCGGTAGCTGTTGACGGTCTGGCCGATGAGCGTGATCTCCCGACAGCCCTCGGCCACGAGCCGCCGCGCCTCGGAGACGATCGTCGTGGGCTCGCGGGCCTGCTCGGGGCCGCGGACATGCGGAACCACGCAGAACGCGCAGAACTTGTCGCAGCCGGTCTGCGTCCGCACAAACGCCTGAAAAGGTGTCGGCCGCATCTGCGGGTCGCGGTCGGGGTCGTAGCTCTCGAAGCTCTGGGCGATCGCCTCGCGGCTGCCGCCAGTCCTTTCCAGGCTCACCTCCATCCGCGGACCGCCACCGGCGAGGACATCCTCCACGAGGCCGGGCACGCGGTGCAGCTGCCCCGGGCCGACGACCAGGTCGACCCACGGGGCCCGCCTGCGGATGAGTTCCTGATCTTTCTGGGCCATGCAGCCCAGCACGCCGACGACGAGGCCGGGCCGCTGCTGCTTCTCGGCCCGGATTCGGCCAAGGGCGGAATAGATTTTGTCCTCGGCATGCTGCCGGACGCTGCAGGTGTTGTAGAAGACGGCGTCGGCGTCGGCGGCCGTGGGGGCAAGTTCCCATCCCTGCCGGCGCAGGGCGGCGACGACGAGCTCGCTGTCGAGCACATTCATCTGGCAGCCGACCGTTTCGATCCAGAGCCGTTTTGTCATGCCCCGGATTCTAGCCTCCCGGCTGCAAAACGCACCCTGCTACGGGTGATGCACGCAGGCGGTCTCGCCCCGGCCGGCCCGCATTCGCTCATCCACCACGGCCCTGCGGGGCCGTGACCGCCTCCATAACGCGGTCGAGGTTGAAGCTACCCGGTTTTTGCCGCGGTGGGAACTCGCGGAAGCTCTGCAACCACTGCCCGACGTAGGCTCCGGCGGGGGCGATCATGAACATGTGCTCGAGATACCATCGCTGGTAGTCCATGCCGATGTCCTGAGCCAGTTCGAACGGATCCATCCGGAGGTTGACGAGCGTGGGCGCCCGCAGTTCCTCGAAGGGCTGCTGCCAGACGTGCATGCCGTGGGCGTTCTGCTTGAGAAAGGTCGCCTTCCAGTTCCCGTAGCGGAGCGCGGCCACGCTGCCGTCGTCGGTCCAGTAGATGAACTCCTTCCGTGGCCACTCGGCCTCTCCCTTCAGCGCGGGCAGCAGGTTGTAGCCGTCGAGGTGCACCTTGTAGTTTTGCCCACCAATGCTCCGCCCCTTTTTGAGTTCTTCCTTGGCGGTCGTATCGCCGGCCGCGGCCACGAGCGTGGTCAGCATGTCCTCGTGGGCGCCGATGTCGTTGATCACCGTGCCCGGCTTGATGACTCCAGGCCACTTGATCGCGCAGGGCACGCGATAGCCCCCCTCCCACTGCGTATTCTTCTCGCCCCGGAACATCGTCGTGCCACCGTCGGGCCAGGTAAACGCCTCGGCACCGTTGTCGGTGGAATACATGATGATCGTGTTTTCGGCGAGCCCCAGTTCCTTGAGTTTGGCGAGCACCTCTCCCACCTGCCGGTCATGCTCGACCATGCCGTCGGCATAGATGCCCAGGCCCGTCTTTCCCGCCACGCCTTCCTTCAAGTGCGTGAAGATGTGCATCTTGGTGGAATTCCACCACATGAAGAACGGCTTGTCGGCCTGCTTGGCCCGCTGCATGAAGTCGAACGCCTTGCCGTTGACCTCTTCGTCGATTGTTTCCATCCGCTTGCGGGAGAGCGGCCCGGTGTCGGTGATGCGGCCGTCGGCGAAACTGTGGATCACGCCCCGCGGTCCAAACTTCTTCTTGAACTCGGGCGACTTCGGGTAGTCCGGGTGTTCCGGCTCCTCCTCAGCGTTGAGGTGGTAGAGATTGCCGTAGAACTCATCAAAGCCGTGGGCCGTGGGGAGCATGTCATCACGGTCGCCCAGATGGTTTTTCCCGAACTGGCCGGTCATGTAGCCGCGGTCGCGGAGCAGGGTGGCGATCGTCGGGTCTTCCTTCTTCATCCCCTCCGGCGCACCGGGGAGGCCCACTTTGGTGAGCCCCGTACGGATGGGCGACTGGCCGGTGATAAAGGCGGCTCTGCCGGCGGTGCAACTCTGCTGGCCATACCAGTCGGTGAACAGACCACCTTCGCGGGCGATCGAGTCGATGTTGGGCGTCTTGTAGCCCATCATGCCGAGGTTGTAGGCGCTGACGTTGAATTGCCCGATGTCGTCCCCCCAGATGACGAGAATATTCGGCTTCTTCGCCATCTGGGCATGTGCGACCCCGGGCATCGACGCGGACATGACCACCATGACCACCATGACAAACGTGACAAACGTGGCGACCCACGCCACCGCAATGCCAAAACCGCGTCGACGAACACTTTGAACCGCCATGAATCCCTCCGAGTATGGTGATGACCGCGCAGCAGTAGCCCCGCGTGCACCGGTAGTGAAGCCGAAAAAGGCCCCTTTTGGCAAGGCACTTTTCGCCAAAAGTCGAAGCCACCCCATGAAAACGGGCTGCGACGCACGCGTGGCCGCGAGGGTTTTCCTTGCGGAATCCGTACCGGGCATTCGTGGCCGCGAGTTTTTCTCCTTGCGGAATCCGCGTCGGGCATTCGTGGCCGCGAGTTTTTAACTTGCGGAATCCGTGTCGGGCATTCGTGGCCGCGAGTTTTTAACTTGCGGAATCCGCGTCGGGCATCGGACAAGTTAAAAACTTGCCGCCACGGGGGAGGGAGGGGAGGGAGCACGAGGGTGGGGGCGGGAGAAAGAGCAAGCCCTCATCCGCGGCCGTGCGTCAGCCAAACCGTGCGTCAGCAAACAGGCCATTGCCTCGCAGGAACTCGGCGGCCGACATGCTCCGCTTTCCTTCTGGCACGAGCCGTCGCACAACCAGCCGCGTGCCCTCCCCGCAGGCCACGACGATCCCGGCATCATCAGCCGTGAGAACAGTGCCCGGAATCGGGGCCGGCTTCGCGCCCAGAGCCTCTGCCTTCGACTCCGCCTCCGCCTCCACCACCTCCTCCAGCACCACCCGCAGTGACGGCCGGCCCGTGCCGGCGCGGAGAAAGGTCGCGGTGCGTGGCCACGGCTCGAGCGCCCGCCGCATCCGGGCGATCTTCGCGGCCGGCTGCGACCAGTCGACGAGGCCATCGGCCTTCGAGAGCCGCGGCGCGCGGGTCACGCGGGCAGGCTCCTGTGGAACGCCAGGCGTGCTGCCAGCCCCGGCCGCGACGAGGGTCTCAATGGCCTCGAGCACCGCGGCCACGCCCAGCTCTGCCAGCCGCTGCTCGACATTCACCGCAGTTTCATCTGCGGTGATGGGTGTTTCCCGAACCGCGATCACATTTCCCGCGTCGAGCGCCGGTGTCATGTGGATCACGCTCGTCCCGGTCACGGCATCGCCGGCGAGGATCGCCCATTGCACCGGCGCCGCCCCCCGGTGCCGTGGCAACAGCGAACCGTGCAGATTGATGCCTCCGTAGGGGGCGATGGCGAGGGCAGCGGTTGAGAGGATTTGGCCGTAATCGCAGACCACGAGCAGGTCGGGTTCGAGAGCCTGGATCGCTCCGATCGCGGCGGGGTCGTTGATCCGCTCCGGATCGAGAATCGGCAGGCCAGCCGCGGTGGCAGCGTCACGCATCGGATTGGGAGGCGGCCGACGGCCCGCCGGCGCATGGGCAGGCCGCGTGACAACAGCCACGACAGCATGCGGCGATTGCAGCAGCGACTGGAACATCGGGACGGCGAACGGCCCTGTTCCCATCACCACGATTCTCAACGAGTGCTTCGCCGGACTGGCGGTCTGCGGCATCATGCCGTGCAACGATCCGCTTCAAGCCGGTCGAGCCGGGCCACCATTGCATCGTAGCCGGGCAGTTCGCCCCGCGACTGCTGCCCCAAGAACACGTCTCGAAACGTCTCAAGGGCCCGCCGTGCCTCGATCGTCGCCGTCTCTGGCAGCCGGTCTGTGAACAGTTTGCCTTCGAGATGATCGAACTCGTGCTGGACGACACGGGAGAGCAGGCCGTCGAGATCGAGACGGATCGGTTCTCCGTCGAGCGACCAGGCTTCGACCAGAATTTTCTCCGGCCTCCGCACGTCCATCCGCAGTCCGGGCAGACTCAGGCAGCCCTCCTCCTGCACCGCGGTGCCACGAGGACGGCTGAGCACCGGATTGATGAAGACGAGTTCCTCACCGTCGCCCCGCCGCCCGGTCGTGTTGATAACGAAGATGCGGTAGGGCAGCGCGACCTGATTGGCGGCCAGACCGATCCCCTCTGCCTCGTACATGATCTCAAACATCTGCTCGACCGCCTCGCAGACCGCCTCGTCGATCCGCACCAGCGGCTTCGCCGGCCGCAGGAGCGCCGGATGGGGGTATTCGACGAGTTCGAGCGGACCGATGGTGCTCGCTGAAACCGGGGAACGATCTTCCATGGGTGGAGATGTGCGTGGTTGGTGAAGAGGGAACGATCCGTTGACGGCCGGGACAGGGCTGCCGGTAGCCCTGTTTGGTCATCATACGCGGCGGTGAACAGGTCGCACACGGGTGGCGGTAGCGGCACCGGTTTTCCAAGGCATCGGCCCGAGACTGTCTTCCCGGGGCTTTCTTATTGTCAGCTGGCGGGGCCAGTGTCGTGGCAGCTGTCGGAAGTGCTGTGATACATTTTCCTGTATGAGCCCTGCGATTCCGTCTGCCGAAACAGTCCCGCCAACACCCGCCCCACAGGCCTTGCGGTGGTTCGATCCCGCGGTGCTGCTGGCGACCTGCGGCGGCCTGGGCCGGATCGGTTTTGCCCCCGGAACCTTCGGGGCGGGGTTGGGCGTGCTGATTGCGCTGGCCTTTGCCCGGCTGGCCCTGCCTCTTGTCGGCGAGGCGGCCTTGCTTCTCGTCATCAATCTGGTCGGCATCCCGGCCTGCACACGCGCAGCACGGCTGCTCGGCCGGGGTAAGGATCCAGGGTCGATCGTCTACGACGAGGCCGCCAGCCTCCCCTTGGCACTGCTGGCGGTGCCCGCCGCGGCCCGGTCGCCGGCCGTGCTCGTGGCGGCGTTTCTGCTGCACCGGTTGTTCGACATCACGAAGCCGTTTCCCTGCCGACGGCTCGAACACCTGCCGGCCGGGCTCGGTATCATGGCTGATGACTGGGGTGCCGCGGTCTACGTGGCCGTCTGCCTCGCTATCGGCCGCTCGCTGGGCTGGCTGTGAGCGGCCCCGCCGTCCACGGGATTTCCCTTTGGCCGAAACCATGCGACTGCTGCTGATCGACCACCGGAACTGCGACCACGACCAGACCCGTATCCATCACTGCCGCGCGGCACTCGCCAGACTGGGAATCGCGGCCGCCGTCTGCGGCCCTTCGTCGATCCCGCAACTCGAGATGCAGCATGCCGGCATGTATGGCATCCACCTCCATGCCATCGCGGCGGCGTCGCACCGGTTCCTCGCCGCCGTCAAAGATGGGACGGCCGAGTCGCTGCTCGGCGTCGTGCCAGTCCTCTCGCCGGGGCTGCTCGGGCTGGTCCGCGAGACGGCGCGGCAGCTGATCGCCGAGGCGGTGGACGCGACCGAACCCGACGCAATCTTCGTGATGCATGCCGGGTTTCTCACCGACCTTGCGGTGGAGACGGGCGCGCCGGTCGTGACGCATGTGTCGCAGTCCGATCTCGACGCCGCCTCGAGCAAGCCGCTGCTGCGAAACCTCGTGGTCCGCGCGCTCGGTTCGTGCGAAGCGGTCATCGCGGCCGACGCGGCCGTCGCCGAGGCCCTCCGGGGAGGCTGGGTGGAGAGCGACGACCCGCCCCTCGAGGTCTGGCCACTCGGGCCGGAGGCCGCCGAGCGGATTAGCGACGTCTGCCGCAGGGCCGTCATCAGC
>JBIIFB010000006.1:0-50166 GCA_044237545.1 Pirellulales bacterium | reverse complement strand
TGGTTGACCATGCCGTTGAGCCAGCATCGAGTGAGCGAAGGCCAGGATGGCCGTAGCGAACGTCCGGCGAGACGACAGGGCCAACCACGACCGGAATTCCAACCATGATCGCCCAACCAAGAAGCCTCACTGACGAGATGGTCGCCAAGATCGAGGCGCTCGCGCCGCGGTATCCCAACCGCCGCGCCCTCACGCTCCCCGCGCTGCACATCGTCAACGCGGAACTCCGGCATGTGCCCCTGCAGGCCGTCGCAGAAATCGCGGAGTTGCTCGGCCTCGCGCCCGCCGAGGTGCAGGACACGCTGACTTTCTACCAGTTCTTCCACCAGGAGAAGCCCCACGGCAGGGTCCGTGCCTTCGTCTGCCGATCGATCTCCTGCGCGCTTCGTGGAGGCGACCAACTGCTCGAGCATCTCTGCCACCGGAACGGCATCGAGCCCTACGGCACGACTCCTGATGGAGCACTGACCATCGAACCGGCCGAATGCCTCGGCGCCTGCGACTTCGCGCCCTGCATCCTTGCCAACGATGACCTCCTCATGAACATGAGCCCCGAAGTCGCCGAGACGGAACTGAAGAAACCCCGCGCGAGGGCCACCTGACATGCAACCATTCAAGCCCGTCCTGCTCGAGGCCGTCGGCGTGCCCGACGGCCAGACGCTTGCCAGCTACCGGAGCCGGGGCGGCTACGCACCGCTGGAACGACTGCTGGCGGAGAAAAAGCCGGTCGATGTCGTCGAGATGGTGAAGGCCTCGGGGCTCCGCGGCCGCGGTGGCGCCGGCTTCTCCACGGGGCTCAAGTGGACGTTCCTGCCCAAGGATCACCCGGGCCCGATCTATCTGTGCATCAACGCCGACGAGAGCGAGCCGGGCACATTCAACAACCGGATCCTGATGGAGGATGACCCCCATCAGATCATCGAAGGCATCATCATCTCGGCCTACGCAACGCGGGCCAGCACCGCCTACCTCTACCTCCGCTACGAATATCCGCGAAGCTGGCACCGCCTTCAGGCGGCGATCGACGAGGCCTATGCCGCCGGTTACCTCGGTGACAACATCAGGGGCAGCGGCTTCTCGCTCGACATCTACCTCCACCGCGGTGCCGCTGCCTACATCTGCGGCGAGGAGACGGGGCTCATCGAGAGCCTGGAGGGAAAGCGGGCCTGGCCGCGGATCAAACCGCCTTTTCCCGCGATCGAGGGCCTCTTCCGCAAGCCCACGGTCGTCAACAACATCGAGACGATGGCCTGCGTGGCCCAGATCGCCCGCCGCGGCGTCGAATGGTTCCGCTCGATCGGCGTGCCCGCCGATCCCAACAATCCCCGCGATCCTGGCAGCTACGGCCCCAAGCTCTACTGCCTGTCAGGTCATGTCGAGAGGCCGGGCTGCTACGAGACTCCGCTTGGCATCACGGCACGGCAGCTGATCGACGAGTTCGGCGGTGGTGTCTGGAAGGGCCGTCGGGCCAAGGCGGTGATTCCCGGCGGCATATCGATGGGGCTGATGACCGAGGCCGAACTCGATACGCCGCTCGACTTCGCCGGTCCGGGTAAGGTCGGCTGCCTCGGCCTGGGAACGGCCGCGGTTGTCGTGATCGACGAAACGGTGAGTATCGTCGACTTCCTCCACAATTCCTGTCGGTTCTTCGCCCATGAGTCGTGTGGGCAGTGCACGCCCTGCCGTGAGGGCACGAGCTGGTCGCTGCGAATGCTCGAACGGATCAAGGCCGGCAAGGGACGCCTCCGGGATCTCGATCTGCTCGCCGAGATCGGCAACACGATGGGTATGATGCCCGGCTCGACGATCTGCGGGCTCGCCGACGGGGCCGCCTGGCCGATCAAGAACGCGATCAAGAAGTTCCGCGGTGAATTCGAGGACTACATCAAGCAGTCGAATCCGCACGGCTGGATGGTGACCGACCCTGTCCCGGCCCTTCAGATCGTTGGAGCCCACTGACCGGCTGTGGAAAAAGCCATCCATGGCCTTTTTCACGAGAAGATTGCCGCCGCATCCGACGGCGGATTACGTTACCGACGAGCTGCTCAATTCGATCGCATCAGGAACATTCATGCCCACAGTCATCGTTGACGGCAAGGAAATCGAGATTGGAGCCGACGAGCGGCTCAACTGTATCGAGGCCGCCCGCCGGGCCGGCGCCGAGATCCCGCACTACTGCTGGCATCCGGGCCTGTCGGTCGTGGCCAGTTGCCGCATGTGCCTGGTCGAGACGGGCACCCGCGATGCCGCCAGCGGCAAGATCTCGATGATGCCGAAGCTCGTGCCCGCCTGTCAGACGCCGGCCAAGGACGGCACGGTGATCGTCACCGAGAGCCCGCTTGTCAAAGAGAGCCGGGCCCGCGTCGAAGAATCGCTGCTCATCAACCATCCGATCGACTGCCCAATCTGCGACAAGGCGGGGGAGTGCCTGCTGCAGGACTATCACTTCCAGCATGGCCAGGCCGAACGCCGGGCAGACATCCATCCCTTCACGAGCCGCCGCCGCGACGTCGGCCCCACCGTGACGCTTTTTGTAGACCGCTGCATCATGTGCACGCGGTGCGTGCGGTTCACTCGCGAGGTCGCTGGCACGAGCGAATTGATGGTGACCAGCCGCGGCGCCAAGGAGGAGATCGACGTCTTCCCGGGGCATCCGCTCGATAACAAACTCTCCGGCAACGTCGTCGACCTCTGCCCGGTGGGGGCGCTCGGCGACAAGGATTTCCTCTACCAGCAGCGGGTCTGGTTCATGAAGCGGGAGGCAAATGTCTGCGGCGGCTGTTCCGCCGGCTGCTCGATCCATACCGAGCACAACCAGGACACCGTCTACCGACTCAAGCCGCGGGAGAATCCCCATGTCAACACATGGTGGATCTGCGACGAAGGTCGCTATGGCTGGCACCACATCCACGACGCCTCAAGGATCGTGGGGGCTGGCCGCCGAGACGGCGTAGGCTCGCCGCTTGAGTCTGTCGAGTGGACGCAGGTCGTGACGCGACTTCGCGACGACCTCAAGGCCGCCGGTCGCCTGGCCGTTGCCGTCTCGCCGATGCTCACCGTCGAAGAGGCCTGGATGCTCTGTGCGGTCGCCAGATCGATCGATCCCGAGGCCCTGCTCGCAGTCGGCCACGTGCCGCGAACGGGTGACGACGAGACCTTCCCAGGCGGCTTCACGATCCGTGCCGAGAAGTGCCCCAACCGGCTCGGCGTGGAGGCAGTGATCGCGTTGTTTGATCCCGCCGTGCACTCCTGGTCGCATCTGGTTGAGCATGTCCGCGCGGGGCATGCCGACGCGGCCTGGATCACGGGCGGCTATCCCGCAGCCTGGATCGACGACGACACCGCTGCGGCCTTCGACGACCTCAAGTGCCTTGTCGTGCAGGATCTCTTCGACTCGCCGCTCACGGCCCGCAGCACCTGGAAACTCCCGGCCGCGGGCTTCGCAGAACGATCCGGCACATGGGTGAACGTCGCCCACCGGGCCCAGACTTTCGGGCAGGCGGTGCGGCCGCCCGCCGGCGTCTGGCCGGAGGGCAGGCTCTACTGGAACATGCTCGGACGCCGCGGCCTCTATGATCCGACCGCCGTACGGCGGCAGATTGCCGAATCCTCCACCTCGTTCGCCGCTCTGGCAGGCGAGATCCCCGCCACCGGTGTCGACCTCCGCATCTACCAAATCGCCTGATACACACCCCATGAACGCACTCCTCCCCTCCCCGACCACGATTGCCGCACTGGTGAAGATCGGCCTGCTCATCGGCGGACTGATGACGGCGGCGGCCTACCTCGTGCTTGTCGAGCGCTGGATGGCCGCGTGGGTGCAGGACCGCAAGGGTCCCAACCGCGTCGGCATCCCGCTCACGAAGATTCGCCTGTTCGGTCTCGGCCAGCCGCTCGCCGACGGCCTGAAGATCATCATGAAGGAAGACTTCACGCCCCGGCACGTCGACAAGGTGCTCTACGTCGCCGCGCCACTGGTGATCCTGGCGGCGTCGCTGGCCATCTTCGCGGCGATCCCCTTTGGCAGCGTGCTGCCGCCGCTGGGAATCCCCGGCCTGCCCGACCCCGTGCCGTTTCTGGTGGCTCCGGGACTCGATGTGGGCGTGCTCTGGGTCTTCGCGCTCTCGAGCATTGCCGTCTACGGCGTGCTGCTGGGAGGCTGGGCCAGCAACAATAAATACGGCTTCTTGGGCGGACTGCGAAGCAGTGCTCAACTGTTGGCCTACGAGATCCCGCTGGGCCTGGGACTGCTCGGCGTGGTGCTGGCTGCCGGATCGCTCAAGCTCGACGCGATCATGAACGCGCAGGCCGAAACCGGCATTTGGTATGCGTTCGCGCAGCCTCTGGGATTTCTCGTCTTCTTCGTGGCCAGCTTCGCCGAGGCGGCCCGGCTGCCGTTCGACCTGCCAGAGGCCGAGCAGGAACTGGTCGGCGGCTACCACACCGAGTATTCCGGCATCAAGCTCCTGCTGTTTCTCGTCGCTGAGTTTCTGCACATGGTCACGGCGGCGTTCCTGATCGTGATCATGTTCCTCGGCGGATGGCATCTCTGGGGCGTGACCGGGTCGGGGCAGGACGTGACCTGGCTTGGGGCTCTCGTCCGTTTCGGCGTGCTCTCCGCCAAGATTTTTGGCGTGATCCTGTTCTTCATGCTCGTGCGCTGGAGCTGGCCTCGATTCCGGTTCGACCAGCTCATGAACCTTGCCTGGAAGGTGATGCTGCCGCTGGGCATCGCCAACCTCGTGACCGTGGCGACCATCGAGGAGTTCCGGCCGCAGCTCGTCAATGCGATCGGCGCGGGCCCGGCTGGAGCGGTTGCGCTGGTGGCCCCCTGGGTGGTGTTTTTCCTGGGCTGGATCACCGCCGGCATGCTCACCCCGTCAGGCACCGACAACACGCCGATCCTCACGCATGGCCCGCTCGATGCCGAAGATGCCCTTCGTGAACACGATTTGGTGGAGGTTTGAAATGAAGCCAACTGATCCCGCCGTCACCTGGATCGAGGAGAAGCCACTGGGGCTCGCCGAGCGGCTCTACCTGCCGCTCTTCGTGCAGGGCCTGGCGACCACGGCCCGCCATCTGGTGAGCCCGAAGCTGACAGTCAGCTATCCGGAGCAACGGCCGACCGTGGGCAACCCGCTCATTTACAGAGGCGTGCATCGGCTCAACCGCGACAACGAGGGCCGCGTGAAGTGCGTGGCCTGCTTCCTCTGCGCCACTGCCTGCCCGGCCCACTGCATCGACATCGTGGCGACCGACAGCCCCTGGCCCGACCGGGAGAAATACCCCGAAAGCTTCGCAATCGACGAGCTCCGGTGCATCTTCTGCGGCATGTGCGAGGAGGCCTGTCCTGTCGACGCGATCGAACTCACGAGCCTCCTCGACCTCACGGGGAAGAGCCGCGAAGAGATGATCTTCGACAAGGAAAAACTGCTGAGCGTCTACGACATGACGAAGGACACCGAGCCGATGAAGTCGGCGGGCCTGGGAGGCACGCTGTGAGCCCTCTTGCATTCGATCCCTTCGCCTCGGGCACGCTGCTGGCCGGAGGAGTCATGGCGACGGCCGCGAGTCTCTGGCTGCTCTTGCCCAGCGGCCGCGAGACCGGTGCCGTCCGTTGGCTCGGCGGCTTGCTTGGGCTCGTGGCACTCGCCGCCTTCATCGCGACCGGCCGCCGGCTCGGCGGGCTGGGCGAGGAGGCTGTGTTTCTCATCGTGTCGCTCGTGGCCGTGCTCTCCGCCGCCGCCACGATCGTGTCGCGGTCGCCGGTCTACGCGGCAATCTGGTTCGCACTGTCGCTGGCCGGCGTGGCGGGCGTGCTGCTCGTGCTGGGTGCGCAGTTCCTCGGCGTTGCCACGATCGTGGTCTACGCCGGTGCGATCCTCGTAATGTTTCTCTTCGTGCTCATGCTCGCACAGCCGGCAGGGCTGGCACCGTATGACCGGGTTTCGAACGAGCCGTTTCTGTCGGCAGTCGCCGGGGCGGTGCTGCTGGGCGTGCTGTCGCTTTCGATCGGCCGGTTGTCGGCCTCGCCCGCCGCCTGCTGCGGGGTGCCCTCACGGACAACCGCCACGCCGATCGCTCCCCTGCAGCCCGGAGCCGTGGTCTCCGAAAACAGGGTTCCCGAGACCGCAGTCGATCCGCTAGCCGAAAATCACGTGGCCCGCCTCGGTGGCGAACTATTCGGCCGCCATCTTGTGGCGGTGGAGGCGGCTGGAGTGCTGCTGCTGGTAGCGCTGATCGGCGCGATCGCCGTTGTCTCCCGCGGTGAAGCCGCCCATGCGGGTGTCGCCACGTCCACGGCGGGCCCCGCAGCCGGCGGGAGGGCCGTCCGATGAATACCGTGCAATCTCTTCCCCTGTTGCAAAACGCTCTCACCGTGGGAGCCATCCTTTTCAGTCTCGGCCTCGTGGGAATTCTCACCCGGCGGAATCTGATCGTGATGTTTCTGGCGGCCGAGATGATGCTGCAGGGGATCTCCGTGAGCCTCGTGGCATGGAGCCGCTTCCACGGCGACTGGGGCGGACACGTGCTCGTGATCTTTGTGCTCACCGTGGCGGCATGCGAGGCGGCCATCGCGCTCGTATTCGTCCTGCAGGCGTTCTCCCGCACCGGTCGGCTTGACGCAGCGGCATGGCAGTCGCTTCGTGAGGCCACGATCACTCGCACAGTCGATCAGGAAGTGCCCTCGATCGACACCGTCCCATACCGATTTCCCACGCTCACTCCCGCCGGCGTTCTACCGCCGCCCGACGACAACGAGCCGTTTGAAAGACGCCACGTCTGAGCAGGCTGTCGTCGCCTTCCGGTCTCGAGTCTCCTCCTCCCATCCGCCATTCATTCGCCGACTGCATTCTCCATGCAAGAATTTTCTCTTTCGACACTGCTGGTGCTCGTGCCGCTCTTGCCCTTGCTGGGCGCGATTTTCACCGTGCTTCTGGGCCGCACACTCGGGGCCAAGGCCCACCTGCCGGCCATGCTCGGCATCGCCGGCGCCGCCGTCGTGGCGATCACACTGCTGGCGGCGACCGCCCGCGACGTGGGCCCTGCTCGCGGCGACCATGCCGAGCCGGTCCGGCCCGTTGAAATGATCTCGACGCTCTGGCAGTGGGCCTCGTTCGAATCGGCCTACACGCCCCCCGCCGGCAGCCCCGCGGCCGATCCTCGACTCACACCTGCAGATCTCGCGGCCGGAAAGGACGTGCGGGCCTTCTCGATCCCGGTGGCGCTGCGGCTCGATCCGCTCACCGCCACGATGCTGACGATCATCACCTGCGTCGGTCTGCTCGTCGCCATCTATTCCACCGGCTACATGCACGGTGATCCGGGCTATCCCCGGTTCTTTGCGCTTGTCGCGATGTTTGTCTTCTCAATGTCGATGCTCGTGGCCGCCAGCAACTTCCTGCTGGTCTACGTCTTCTGGGAGGCGGTGGGCGCCTGCAGCTATCTGCTGATCGGCTTCTGGTTCACCAAACCCCAGGCCGCCCGCGCTGCCAAGAAGGCCTTCCTCGTCAATCGTGTGGGGGACTTTGGCCTTGCGATCGCCGTCTTCCTCCTCTGGATGACCTACGGCACCCTTGACTTCCACGACACGATCTCGGCCGATGGTGTGATCATGCCGGGCATTCTCGGACAGACCCGGCTGGCCGATGCCGCCGGATATGTCGGCGGGGCGATCGGCACCGCGATCTGCCTGCTCCTCCTGCTTGCAGCCTGTGGCAAAAGCGCACAGCTGCCGCTGCATGTCTGGCTGCCCGACGCCATGGAGGGCCCCACTCCGGCCAGCGCCCTGATCCATGCGGCGACCATGGTGACGGCCGGCATCTACCTGATCACCCGGTCGGCGCCGCTGTTTGCCGCCTGCCCTGGCGCACTCACGCTGGTGTCGATCATCGGCGCCACGACAGCCCTGGTCGCCGCACTCATCGGCACCGTACAGAATGATCTCAAGCGGGTGCTCGCCTATTCGACAATCAGCCAGCTCGGCTACATGTTTGCGAGCCTCGGCACCGGCACGCTGCTCGGCTTTACCGCGGCGATCTTCCATCTGCTCACGCATGCCTGCTTCAAGGCGCTCTTGTTCCTCGGTGCGGGCTCGGTGATGCACTCGATGGGCGGCGTGATCGACATGCGGCGATTCGGTGGCCTGCGGCGGGTGATGCCGATCACTGCAGCGACGTTTCTGGTCGGTGCCTCGGCTCTGGCGGGCGTTGCACCCTTCGCCGGTTTTTTCAGCAAAGACGAGATCCTCGCCGCGCTGCACTCAAAGGCCTGGCCTGAACCGCACGGCGGGCACCATGCCTCGCTTCCATCTGCTGCGCTTCCCCCATCCTTGCCTCCAACTTTTCAGAGGGCCGCGTCCCACTTCCATGCCTCCAGCTTCTCGCCGACAGCCTCCGCACCTGATGGCAGCATGGCCCAGGAGTCGACCTCGAGTCTCAATGCGCTCGACTCGCTCAATCGGCCGGAGACCTGGCAGATCCTCTTCTGGATGTCGCTCGTCACGGCCGGTCTCACGGCCTTCTACACCTTCCGCGCCGTGTTCATGACATTCACCGGTCCGACGCGGGTGCCGGATGGGGCGCACGGCCACGAATCCTACGAGTCACCTTCGGCGATGACGCTGCCGTTGATGATTCTCGCCGTGCCGTCGGCGATGATCGGCTGGCTGCTGTTCAGCACGAACTGGCTGGCCCACTTCCTGTCGGCGACCCCCTCGCTGACCGCGACGTCCGTGGCCGCCACCGCCACGCCCCATGTGTTCCACATCAATCTGGCGATTCAGGGCACGCTGGCTGCGGCCATCGGCATCGTCGTCGCCGCGATCGGCCATCTCGGCCGCCGAAGCGACGGCCCGCAACTGGAACGCTTTCTCGGCCCAGTCCAAACACTTTTCGCCAACACGTTTTATTTCGACCAGATCTACGCCGCGCTCGTGGTGCGGCCGCTTGAGGGACTGGCGCTCGTCGCGGCCCTCTTCGATCGATATGTCATCGACGGGGCGGTCGACGCGATCGCCGCAGCCCCACTCGCCTTGGGTGGCATCGTCCGCCGCTCCCAGTCGGGACTGCTGCAACGCTATGCCCTGGCCGGTGTGATGGGTGTGCTGGCGATCGTCGTCCTCCTGGCGTGGCAACTCCGCGGCTGACGACGGCGTGCCGGCACCGAACGATCACAACCCTTCCCTTTCCTCCAGTTTCCCCTTTATTCAGCGGCTCCATTCTCCATGAACGGCATGAACGGCATGAACAGCATGACCCCTGCGACGCACCTGCTGCTCGTGATCGCCACGCCGCTCATCGGCGCCGTGGTGGCATGGGTGCTCGGCAGCCGCGGGCTTTCGGCAGTGCGGCAGAGTGCCGCGGTGACGGCGCTCATCACCCTCTTCAATGCCGGCTGGCTTGTGCTGCGGTATCTGCAGAGCCCGGAGGCTGCCGCCGGCGAGCCCTACGCGGTCGCTTCCGCTCCCTGGCTCGTGGGCGGCATCTTCGACGTCCGGCTTTCGCTTGGGCTCGACGGTCTCTCGATCTGGCTCTTCGGTCTTTCGGCCCTGCTTTCCCTCACGGCAGTGCTCGTCAGCTGGAACGCGATCCGGGAGAAGCCCGTCGGCTTCTACGTGCTGCTCCTGCTCCTCGAAGCAGCGATGCTGGGGGTGTTTGCGGCTCGGGACGTGATCCTGTTCTACGTGTTCTTCGAATTCACGCTCGTGCCGCTCTTTTTTCTGATCGGCATCTGGGGTCACGAAGAGCGGCGGCGGGCGGCGGTGAAGTTTTTCATCTACACGCTCACCGGCAGCGTGCTCGCCTTTCTCGGACTGCTCACGATCGTGCTCTGGAACGCATCGCATACCGGCACCGTCACCTTCGACATCGCCAGCCTGACGGCGGGCACCGCCGCCCATCCGCTGCCGATGAATGCGGAGGGGGGCTGGCTGCAGATGATCGTGTTTCTCGCGCTCTTCGCCGGCTTCGCCGTGAAGGTGCCGATCGTGCCCTTCCATACCTGGCTCCCGCTGGCTCACGTCGAGGCGCCCACCGGCGGCAGCGTCGATCTGGCGGGCGTGCTCCTCAAGATCGGCATCTACGGCTTTCTGCGGTTTTCAATGCCGATGCTCCCCGACGCCACGGCCGCCGCAGCCCCCTGGCTCTTCGGCCTCGGAGCGGTGGGGATCATCTACGGGGCGCTCGTGGCGCTCGTGCAGACCGATCTCAAGCGGCTGATCGCGTATTCGTCGGTGAGTCACATGGGCTACATCGTGATGGGGCTGTTTGCCCTCGAGACCGTTGCCGTTGAGGGCGCCAACCTGCAACTCATCAACCACGGGCTGTCGGCGGCGGGGCTCTTTGCGCTGGTCGGCATGATCTACGAGCGTTTCCACACGCGTTCGATCGCCAACCTCGGTGGCATCGCCACGAAAGCGCCCTGGCTGACGGTGTTCTTCATGCTGTTCACTTTTTCCAGCATCGGCCTGCCGGGCCTGAACGGTTTCGTGGGCGAATTCCTGATTCTGGCAGGCTCATTCCAGCGGGCGTGGACGGGCGTTGCATCTGCACTCCGCACGCCCTACCTCGTCATGGCGGTGTCGGCCGTGGCCGGCGTCGTGCTGGGCGCGTGGTACATGCTCTGGGCTGTGGAACGGGTCTTCTTCGGTGGGTCGCGAGAGCCGCCCCGACAGGCCGGCGTGACCCACGGCCACGATGCCCACGGCCACGATGCCCACGGCCACGATGCTCCAGCCGGACACGACGGCCGCTGTGACCTGGAATGGTATGAAGTCGCGGCGGTCTTGCCCCTGGCCGTGTTCGTGCTGTGGATCGGCCTCACGCCGGCGACATTTCTCGCGCCGCCCGCCGCCATGCTACGGGCCGCCACCCGCGGCGCCACGACCGCCTTTGATGCGCAGATGCGAGACCTCGACGACCGTGCCCCTACAACACCAGCCGCTCCCGTCGCGGATCGCGTCGTCGGCCACGATCACGGTCACGCGGCCTCAAGGCAGCCATTCACCCTGACATCGAAACCGAACCCCGACACGGAATTGACATTGGATCGTCCATGACTTCGCACATGACTTCACTGCAGAGCTTCCTTCTGCTGGCCCCCGAGATCGTTCTCGTGGCCGCAGCGCTCGTCGCTTTTCTAGGCGGCGCCTTCGCCGGCCTCCGCAGCGGCTGGGCCGTGGCCCTGACAGGCATTGTCGTGGCGATGCTGGTGGCCGGAGGGCAGCCGGCCGAGGGGACCTGGATCGCGTCCGGGGGTGTTCGCATCGATGCCTTCTCGGCCTTCATCCGCTGGATGGTGCTGTCGCTGGGCGGCGTGCTCGCCCTCGTGCAGGCGGGAGACCTGTTCCGCTCCGCAGTGACCCGAGGCAACGCACCGGGAGCAGGCCGGCTCCGTGCAACCGGCACCTGCGAGGAGGCAGGCACGTTTCTGATCCTGTTGGCCGGCCTCTCACTCGCCGCGGTGGCCGAAGACCTGGTGCTTTTGTTCGTGGGACTGGAACTGGTGTCGATCCCCACCTACATCCTGCTGGCACTCAAACGCACCGACGCGGCCGGTCAGGAGGCCAGCCTCAAGTATTTCTTTTTGTCACTGGTGGCCTCGGCGCTGTTCCTCTACGCCGCGGTCTGTCTGTACGGGATCGGCGGTTCGACGAACCTGGCCATCATTGGTGCTCGCCTGCGGTCGACAGCCGAACCGTTGGCGGGCATGGCAACGGTGCTTCTGCCGGTGGCCATCGGGATGACTCTGGCGGGCGCGGCATTTCGGCTGGCAGCCGTGCCGATGCATTTCTACGCCCCGGACGTCTACGAGGGCACGAGTCCGTCCAACGCGGCCCTGCTGTCGACGCTGCCCAAGGTGGCGGGCCTCGTCGTGCTCGTGCGGGTGCTGGCGCTGGCGATTCTGCCGGCCGATGCGGGCGAGTCTGCCGTGGGCAGCGCTGCGGCGGCTCACCTCTCGCTCTTCTGGCCGCTCACTGCCACGCTGGCGGCCATCACGATGACCGTCGGCAACGTCATGGCACTCCTGCAGCGGAATCTCCGCCGCCTGCTGGCCTGCTCTTCAATCGCCCACGCCGGCTATCTCCTCGTCGGCATCGCGACCGCGGCGGCGGCGGCGGCCGCCCGGGCAGACAGCACCGCGGCCGGCGAAGCCGATGCCTCCTGGACGCTCGGCCTCGGCGGCCTCACCGCCTCGCTCTTTTATCTGGCCACATACGCCCTGGCGACGGCGGGAATCTTCGCGGCAATCACCTATCTCGGCCACCGCTGGCCGGAGTGGACCGCCGGCAGTGGACCGCGGCCGCCGCGGGAAGAGATCGCCACCGTCGACGATCTCGATGGGCTCTCCTCCACGAATCCCGTGGCCGCATTCGCGATCGCCCTGTTTCTGCTCAGCCTCGCCGGCATCCCGCCGCTGCCGGGCTTCTGGGGCAAACTGGCGCTAGCCACCTCCAGCCTCGAGGTGGATTGGAACGCGGCAATCGACTTTGGCAGCCGCCGCGCCTGGTTCGTTTCCCTGGCTGTCATGCTCGTGCTCAACGCGGCTATCGCAGCCGCCTACTACCTGCGGATCATTGCCGCGATGTATTTCCGCTCCGCCAAGCGGGGCGTGCAGGCCGATGGTGGTCTGACTGCCGGGATCGCCATGCTGCTCTGCACGGCGCTGGTGCTGATGGTCACGCTCCAGCCACGCGGACTGTTCGTGTCGGCGTCCCGCGCCGGTGATGCCATCGAGAAAACCGGGCCCTGAAAACCCAACGCAGACACGAGACCATTCCGGGCTGGAGGCCCAAACGCATGATGAGCAACCACTCTGGCACCATCGATTCTGCTGCCGTCACGGCCGTTCTTGCCGACATCGCCGACCCCGAGTCGGGCCGTTCGCTGGTCGAGATGGGGCAGGTGCGATCGGTGGAGGCCTCGCCGGCATCGATCTCGACTCAGATCGGCCTCACCTCGCACGCGGCGATCCTCTGGAAGCAGACGCGGGGCCGGATCGAAGAACTGCTGCGGTCCCGATTTCCGGCCGTGCCCACCGTCACCGTGGATATCATCACACACGACCGGCCGCCGGCGAAGATCGGCCAGATCGGCCTCGAGGCGAAGAGCGTCATCGCGGTCGGATCGGGCAAAGGGGGCGTGGGCAAAAGCACGATCGCCGCGTCGATCGCCATCGGTCTGGCACGGGCCGGCAGCCGCGTCGGCATGCTCGATGCCGATGTCTACGGCCCCAGCGTGCCGCACCTGCTCGGCCTGTCTGGCAAGCCGCAGATCGAGGAAGGCAAGATCACCCCGATGTTCCTGCCGGTGGGCCCGCATCCCATGCCGGTCATGTCGATGGGATTTCTCGTGCCGGCGGGCGAGGCAGTGGTGTGGCGGGGTCCGATGCTGCACGGCGCGATCACGCAGATGCTCCGCGACACGTCGTGGGGACCGCTCGACTATCTCATCATCGACATGCCCCCGGGCACGGGGGACATCGCGCTGACGCTCTCGCAGGTGCTGCCCCTCACCGGCGCCGTCGTCGTCTGCACGCCGCAGGACGTGGCCCTGCTCGACGCCACGAAAGCGATCGCGATGTTTCGCAAGGTGAACATCCCGTTGCTTGGGATGGTGGAGAACATGAGCTTCTTCGCCTGCCCCGATACGCACAAGCGGTATGACATCTTCGGTACCGGAGGCGCGAAGCGGACGGCGAAGGATCTCGACATCCCGTTCCTCGGAGAGGTGCCGCTGCAGATCCCGATCCGGGAGCACGGCGACTCCGGCTGCACCGCCGCCAACTTCGATGATCCGGCATCCAGTCCCTACCTGGAGGCGATCTGCACGCGGCTCGTGGGCAATCTCGCCGCCGCCCACGCCTCGCGGCCCCCGATGCCCTCGCTGCCGGTGCTCTAGAGACGCATCGCCCGAGGCCCTTCCCCCGTGGCAGCGAGTTTTGAACGCGCTGTGTCTCTTCCCCCGTGGCAGCGAGTTTTTAACTTGCTGTGTCCCTTTCCCCGTGGCAGCGAGTTTTTAACTTGCTGTGTCCCTTTCCCCGTGGCAGCGAGTTTTTAACTTGCTGAATCCGGCGTGCTGCAACAACAAGATGAAATCTTGTCGCCACGAAAGAGAATGCTCATCCACGAAAGCCCTCCCTGCCCCACCACCGCAGCGAGTTCTTAACTTGCTGTGTCCCCTCCCCCGTGGCAGCGAGTTTTCAACTTGCTGAATCCGGCGTGCTGCAACAACAAGATGAAATCTTGTCGCCACGAAAGAGAATGCTCATCCACGAAAGCCCTCCCTGCCCCACCACCGCAGCGAGTTTTGAACGTGCTGTGTCCCCTTCCCTCATCGTCATTCCTCCCCTAATACAGCGACAGCGTGCCGCCGCGTGGTAGCCGCAAGACCGGCTGCCGCGTCAATCGCATCACCCCAGCAAGTGACCGGACTTCGGCGGCTTTCGCGCCGACCGTCATCCAGTCGGCCGCGGTAGCCCTGCTGGAAGGCTCCACGCAAGAAAACCCCCACGCCCCGCAGGCGGCGAGCAGGAGATCGTCGATGTGGCGACGGCGGATATGCAGCGTGTCGAGGCCATACCAGTGCGCGGGCTGCTCGATGACCTGGGCGCTCGAGTCTCCGGCAATGGCCTGCAGGTCCGCATCGAGCCTGGCCGCTGCCTCCTTGAGGTCGGCAAGCGACAGGCGACATCCGGGGACGAAGCATGTCCGCAGGGCCCGGTAGCGGATGGCTCCAACCGCGGCGATGCCCGCCATCGGCAGCCGTGTGATCGCGATCGTCGCGCCGCGATCAGCAAGCCGCCGAACACTCTCGCGAACCCAGGACGCGATCTGTTCGGCGGGAAAACCGTAGAGCAGTTCATTGCCGACATCGGTGACGAGTGCGACCGTCGCCTCGCCACCATGCCGGTCGAGGGCCCGCCAGAGGCCGCTGCCGAGGATCGACGGAAGCCGCCGCGCCGCCACGCGGGTGTTCACGCCGTAGCCGCGGCCGTGGCCGGCGGCCACAAAGAGGTCAGTCCCAGGCGACCGCGACTCCACCGCCGCCACGAGCCGGGAGAGCCCCCGCGACACGTTGCTCGCCCCGAGCACCACAACGCTCGGTCGGGGGAAGTGATTCATACGGATTCCCCCTGAAGCTCTAGCACACACTTTCCTGCTTTGACAATGAACGAGAGGGGTTGGCCGTTCCATGGAGCCGGCGTTGCTGACAAGCGCAGGCAGGATGCCGGAGCGCAGTCAGCATCGAGTGAGCGCAGGCCAGGATGGCCGAAGCGAACGTCCGGCGACATGGAACGGCCAACCCCGCCCCACGACACGTGCGGCAGATGCTCGACCCGCATCAGCCCCAACGCTGCCACGGTGTGTTTTCGGAGAGACTCTGGAAACAGGAGACGGTAAGCATCGCAAACATGATGCCCAAATAGGGCTCGTTGTGCGTGTAGCCCCACCAGGCGACCACGCCCCCGGCCACCACGCCGACCATCGCGGCGATCCGGGCGGCATCCGCCACCCCGAGGCTGAGCAGGCCCTCTCGCACGATCTGTCCGCCGTCGAGCGGTGGAACCGGCACGAGGTTCAACAGTGGCCAGAAGATGTTGACCTGCAGAAGGAAGAAGACGAAGGCGAAGACGAAGCGGGAGCCGATCTGGGCGCCTTCATACAGCCCTAGCGCCGCTCCGACGCCCGGCACCGGAAACGGCACGGCGTATCCTCCCACCTTCAGCGCCACCACGATGGCCGCCGCCAGACCGAGTTGCGCAAGCGGCCCGGCTGCCGAAACGATCAGCCTCTCGGACGGCCGGCGGGCCCCGCGTCCCCAGGCCGTTGGAATCGCCAGGCCGCCCAAGTGATAGAGCACCACGTGCGCCGACTGTCCAAACCAGCGATAGGCCAGCGCATGCCCCATCTCGTGCACGAGCAGCGAGAAGAGCACTGTTGCCATCCAGATCACGAGATACTGCAGCAACTGCCGCTGGTCGCCGCGGGACAGCGCGGTACAGATGCCCCACCCCAGCAACGCAGCCCCCACCCAAAACCATCCCGATACCCGGATGGGAATCCCAAACAGTGAAAACTGCAGGTCAACGGGCGTCGGCTGGGGGGCGGCGAGGAACATGGTTCCATTATGCCGCATGCGCGGCCGGCCGACACGGGGTGGCCCCGGACGACGGCCCGGTGCCGAATGCCCCGGGATTCCGGCGTCGGCCAGGCCCCTGCGAAGCGATGGCGAGCACCGCAGCGGCAGCCCGGTCGGCGGAACCGCCATGGGCGATCTCGTCGGCCACGGTGTCGAGCCGTGCGATCACGGCCTCGCGGACAGCCGGCTGCGTCAGCCATTCGACGACATGCCCGGCCATCTGGTCTGCAGGATCCTGCACGGCCAGGTATTCCGGATAGATCGCAGCAGGATCGGCAGGGGCGACCGCCCTCGGAGCCCGCCATGCCCGCCGCGTCGGTCCGACTGGCTGCGGCACCGCAAGGAGGTTGACGAGCGTGATGAACCGGGCATGGCGAAACCAGCTCTGCACGACGTGGGCCAAGCCACTGATCCGGTAGACGATCACGGTCGGCACCCGCGCTGCCAGCAGTTCCAGCGAGACCGATCCGCTCACCGCGATAGCACAGACCGCCTCCCGCATCAGGCTGCGGGTTCGACCAGTCTCCACACGAAGGTCGAGGCCGTCGAGCTGGTGGCCGAGGGTGGCGATCACTTCCCGCACCCGTGCGGCATGCTTGTCGTGGAGCGCACCGACCACAAACCTCGCCTCCGGCACCCGCCTGGCAGTGCCCGCGGCGGCCCGCAGAATCGAGGCAAGATTCGCCTCTATTTCCTGGCCACGCGAGCCGGGAAGTAGCAGCACGACCGGCCTCTCGGCGTGGCCGGGTTTGTAAGCGTGGCCGGGTTTGTAAGCGTGGGCATGCTTCAGGCCGCCGGCCGGCTCAATGGCCCGGAGTTCATCGAAGAAGGGATGGCCGACGAGCGTGCTCGACATGCCCTGCGCCACGAACCAGTCGTGTTCGAAGGGAAGCGCCGCGAGCACATGGTCGACGAGCCTCCGCATCTTATGTATCCGCCAGCTTCCCCACGCCCAGATCTGGGGCGGACAGTAGAAGACAACGGGGATGCCGTGCCGCTTGGCCCGCCAGGCCAACCACCAGTGAAAGCCGGGGAAGTCGACGAGCACACAGACGTCTGGACGGGCGTCAAGAAAACTCCGCTCGGCGCGGCGGGCCAGATCGACGAAGCGGTGGATGTTGAGGATGACGCGGAGAAACCACATGACTGCCAGTTGCGTCATGTCGGCAATGAGGCGGCAACCCTCCGCGGCCATGCATGGTCCGCCTAAGCCGACACATTCCAGATCGGGCTGTCGCGCCTTCAGGCTCCGCACGAGCACGGCTGCATGATGGTCGCCGGAAGGTTCACCTGCCGAGAGAAACACACGCATGAACGAAACAACTCCGCACGGGATGACGATCCTCCCGTGCGGAGTATTTCATGCGGCCGGGAAACGGCCTATACCAGTTGTGTAGCGAATCGTAAGGCCGAACCGATTCTGGTCATGCCAGTTCCGAGCCTGTGCATGCAGCGAGGCGTGCCGTCAGGCCCCGTTTCGCCGATCCTTATTCCGATTTCGCCGACCTTATTTCGCCGCGGCTGCAAAGCCCTTTTCAACGTTGCCGAAGACCAAGGCAACCTGCTCGTCACCACTGGCCTTCTCGACCTTGCCCTTGCAGTTGTTGCAGCAGAAGCTCACTTCGGCACCGCCGATGTCGAGTTGCGTGCCCGCCTTGACCGGTCCGCCACTAAACGGGCAGCCCTTCTGCACGAGCTGGCCGGTAGACACCATCTGCTGGTGCGCCTTGGCAGAGAACTTGGCAGAGTCACCCTTGAAGGCGTTCTCACAGTTGCCGCAGCAGAAATAGACCTTGCCGCCTGCATAGTCGGCCGCCTTTTCAGGGTTGCAGCCCTTGCCCGACACGGGGCACTTCGCATCCTTCGGCTCCTTCGGGGCCGCCGACACGAAAGCCGACGAGCAGACCACCGCCGCCACCAGCGCCATCAGACCCATCATCCGGAAAGATTTCATGGCCAATGCCTCCAGGCTGTATTGAACACTCGCGCGGAGAATCCGCGTCGCCCCAAGAGACTACCGCCGCCATGCTCCCCAAATCAATTGATTTCTGGTGAAAGCCGCCATGTCGTTCCGGCCCCCAGCGGGGAAGCGGCACTTTTGAGCGTCAAGGCGGCCTGGCAGACCCCGTGGAGGCGAGTTTTTAACTTGCCGTTCCCGTGGAGGCGAGTTTTTAACTTGCCGTGGCCTCAACATCGCTTCCGCAAGTTAAAAACTCGCGGCCACACCCCCAAAACCACACATCCCACACCAAAACTACGCCTGGGCAGCCGTCGATAGACCTCACCGATGCCGGGGCTCGGGAAGGCCGATCGCGAAGATCGCGCCGGCGGCGATCACCGCCGCCCCCACGACAAAGACCGGCCGGAAGCCCAGCCCATCGACCGCCACGCCCACCAACGGCGAGACGACGAATGGCAGGGCCAGCGCTGCCCCGACAATGCTCACATACCGTGGGTGCTCGGCTCTCGTCGGCGCAAGCTCAAGGCTGTAGTTGGTGAAGATCTTCAGCGAGATCGGGTTGAGACCCAGCGGCACGTAGACGACCCAAAACCATTCGACGGCCTGCTCATGCGGCATGAGCGAGAGCAGCGTGACGACAAGCGGCGTGAGCGACGAGAACGCCACGAGCCAGATGAGCACGATCCGCGTGCCCCGGCGGTCGGCGAACGGTCCCGCCACGAGGCTCACGATGCCGGTGGCGGCGTTCTGAACAATCACCCATGTCAGCAGGCTCGCCGTGCTGCTGCCGAGCCGGTCGCGGGCGAAAGCTTGATAGTGCGGAAACAGCATGAGTACGGCTGAGAAGCAGGCCGCCACGAAGCAGAGACGCCGCAGCGGCCGATCCCCCTGGAGAATCCGCCGCCAGGAGACGATTCCCCGACCGGCGTGCCCGAGCAGGCTGCCGACCATGCCCCACCGTCCAGCCGGGGGAATCACAGCGGGCGGCTCACTCTCTGCGGGCTCGTCGAGAAACACCGGTACGATCGCCGCCAGGCCGAAGAACACCGCGGTGGCAGCGAAGATCTTTGGAAAGCCGTCCGGCTCCGCCAGCCACGGGCCCAACAACAGGGCCGCGGCAACGATCGCCAGAACACTGCCCACGGTCACGCTCACGACCATGGCCCGACCGCGATGGCCGGGCGAGATCAGCTTGCCCTGCAGCGACGCGATCACCAACTGGTTCAGGCCGTTCACCGCCGAGAAAGCCGCGTAGAGCACCAGAAACACCACTGCCAGCAAATCGGGCCGCGTGGCCGCCAGCGCCGGCCACACCACGGCCAAGGCAGCGAAGCAGGCCGCCATCGCCAGACTCGTCAGCACCAGCATCCACTTCTTGCGGGGGGCTCTGCTCAGGGTTCCCGAGGCGAACAGGGGCGGCACGCTCTGACCGCCCCGGTTGAGCACCGGCAGCAGACCGCGCAGCAGTCCGGAATCGAAGACGGCGTCGAGTACCGCCGGCATGATGATCGTCTCGGTCTTGAAAATCCATCCGATGCGGACGATCACCTGATAGAGCTCCATCCAGAGCGTATTGCGGGCCTCCCGGCCAACCTCCCGGCCAACCTCCCCGCCAGCTCTATCCGGCTGCAGATTCCGCTCGTTGCGTTGGTCTGTCATGGGGGTACGATCTGAGGAGTTAGAGGCGGAGCCGGCGGCCGGCGGTTCCGCTGGCTTCCCTGCCGGCAGCATGAGGGTTTCATCCGATGACGTCCATTGCCAGGAACATGCGGCCCGCCAATGCGGCGGCGGTCAGGCTGAAGCTCGCGATGCCTTTGCCACTCATGATCGTCATGATCCTCATGATGCTCGGCGGTGGATTGACGTGGACGGGTGACGCCTCCTCGTCGGCCGTTCATGCCGATGAGCCGACCGCGGGCCGCTTTGTCTGGTTCGGCACCTACAGCGGCGGGCCGGCCAACAGCGAGGGAATCTATGTGTCACGGTTCGATGCCGCCGAGGGGAAGCTCACCCCGCCGGTGCTGGCGGCGGTGGCGAAGAACCCTTCATTTCTGGCTCTGCATCCGACGCTGCCCGTCCTCTACGCGGTGTCGGAGGTTGCCGACGCCCATGGCAAGCCGACCGGCGCCGTGCTCGCGTTCGCAATCGACGAGGCCACGGGGAAACTCACGCCCAAGAATCATCAGTCGTCCGGCGGCAAGGGGCCATGCCACGTATCGGTCGATCGCACGGGCCGGGCCCTCCTGGCGGCCAACTATGGCAGTGGCAGCGTGGTCTGCCTCGGGATCACCGGCGACGGCAGCCTCGAGCCCGCCGTGGCCGGCTCGCCGGGCGGCTTCATCCAGCACGAGGGCAAGGGACCGAATTCGAATCGTCAGGAAGGGCCCCACGGCCATTCGATCTACCCCTCGGCCGACGGACGATTTGCGGTGGCCTGCGACCTCGGCCTCGACAAGGTGTTTGTGCACGCGCTCGACATCGGCAAGGCCACGCTCACACCGCACGGCTTCGGGAGCACGCCGCCCGGCGCGGGGCCCAGACACTTCGCGTTCCATCCCAGCGGCCGCCACGGCTACTCGGTGAATGAACTCGACCGCACGGTCACCGCCTTCGTGTTTGATCCGCAGGCCGGCACCCTGGCCCCGTTTCAGACGCTCTCCACGCTCCCCGCCGACGTGACCGACACGCAGGGATTCTCGACGGCTGAAATCGTCGCGCATCCTGGCGGGAGATTCCTCTATGCGTCGAACCGGGGCCATGACTCGATCGCGATGTATGCGATCGACGAGGCGACCGGCAGACTCACGTTTCTGGGCGTCGAGCCGATCCGGGGCACAACACCCCGCAACTTCACGATCGACCCGACCGGAAAATTCCTGCTTGCAGCCGGACAAAACTCCCACAGCGTCACGGGCTTCGCGATCGACGCCGAAACTGGCAGACTATCCTTTACGGGCCAGTCGCTCGACGTGCCCTCGCCGGTCTGCATCCGTTTCCGTGCCAGCCCCTGAATGCCGTGCCAGCCCCTGAGTGCCGTGCCAGCCCCTGAGTGCCGTTCTATCCCTGAGTGCCGTTCGAACCCCTGAGCACCATGACGATCTGCCTGCTGAAATCGAAACTCCACCGCGCGACGGTCACCGGTGCGTCCGTGGACTATGAGGGGAGTCTCACGATCGCAGCCGATCTGGCCGAACGAGTCGGCCTGCGGCCGTATGAAAAGATCCTCGTGGGCAATCTGGCCAACGGCGAACGATTCGAGACCTACGTCATCTACGGCGAGTCTGGCTCGGGCGTGATCGAGCTGAACGGTGCCACCGCCCACCTCGGTGCACCGGGCGATCGGCTGACGATCATGTCGTATGCCTGGCTCGACGAACTGGAGGCCGACCGGCACAAGCCGTCCGTGATCCTGCTCGACGGCCGCAACCAGGTCGTGCGTTCTTCGGGCCACGCCTGATCCCCGGCTGTTTTGAGAGATCAAAGCTGCTGAGCCGGGGCGAGGTGTTCGTCGACCACACGCGGGTCGCTTGCCATCGCGGCCAGCCGCTGCTCGATGGCCCGCATGTCCGGCACGGAAAACTTCAGTTCGACTTCGTACAATTGCTGCTCCCGGCCAGCCCCTTCCGCCCTCTCCACCTGCACTTTCCGCCGGTACATCGTGCCGGAAAGAAAAACGCTCTCGAGTGAGGCCACGCCGATGACACCCCGCCGCAGCCGTCTCTCCGCCGCCAGGATCAGGATCACGCCGGCTCTGCTCGTCGCCTGGCTTCCCTGCTCGCTTCCTTTCTGGCTTCCCTTCTTATTACTGCCTTGCTTGCTCCCTTTCTGGGCCGGCTGCGGCGGCTCCATGCCGTCGCACCCAGCCGTCGGCAGAACCGTGGGGAACCTGCCGCTCGTGTCGCTGTCCAATCCCCCCCGGCGAACGCCTTCATTCACGGGGCGGGTGACGCTGCTCAATTTCTGGGGCACATGGTGCCCGCCGTGCCGCCGCGAACTGCCAGGGCTCGTGCGGCTTGCGGACCGACTGCGGAGTGAGCCGGCGTTTCAACTGGTGGCGGTCTCATGTGGCGGGTCAATTCCAGAAGACATGGCTGAGCTGTCGTCATCGACGACTGCCTTTTTGGCTGAATCGCTGAATCCGGTCCAGCGAACGGCCATCGATCCGTGGGCCGATCCCGACGGCCGCACGCGACAGATTTTCTCGACGTCTTTTGGGTTCAATGCCTTTCCCACCACCTATCTTGTTGGCCCGGACGCCACGGTCCGGCAGGTCTGGGTGGGCTACCGCTCCCGCGACGAGGCCGACATCGCCCGCGCCATCGTCGGGCTTTTGAAGGAAGTGGCGACGCTCAAATAAGTGGCGACGCTCAAATAAGTGGCGACGCTCAAGCCCGCGCCGCCGGCAACTGTTCCAGCCGATCGATGATCAAGCTGGCGGCGGCGGCAGGATCGCGGGCGCCGGTCACGGCCGAGGCTACCGCCACACGCCTGACCCCGAGTGCGACGAGGGCGTCGAGCCGTTCGAGCGTCACACCGCCGATCGCGAAGGCAGGCAGGCTGATCTCCGCCGACGCGGCCCGCAGAAATTCAGGTGAGGCAAACTCGCCGAATGATTTCGTGGACGACGGAAAACAGGGGCCAATTCCGAGGTAGTCGGCTCCGTCGGCTGCGGCGGCATGGGCTTCGTCGAGGGTGTGGGCCGTACGCCCCAGCAAGCCCTGCGGTCCGATCACCCTCCGCACCAGCGGCACGGGCAGGTCGTCGGCGCCTGTGTGGACACCATCGGCCCCCACGGCCGCAGCCACATCGACCCGGTCATTCACGACAACGATCGCCGGACTGGCAGCCGCATGCTGCCGGGCGATCGCGACCGCATGCTCGACACGCACTGCCAGCGCCGGCATGTTCAGCGTCTTGTCACGAATCTGAAACATCCGCACGCCCGCCTCTACGAGCGTTGCCACGAGTCGGTCGAAGGTGGCCAGGTCGGCTCGTCCGTCGACAAGCACACAGAGGCCGACGCCCGCCAGCCGCTCGCGGGCCCGGGCCGCGGCCATCGCTCCGCGCTCGAGGGTGTAGAGCCGGTAACGGAGTCGTTCAAAACCGGCTGCCGTTTCAGGCGCGACCACGGCCGCGCACTCTTGCAAGCTTCGCAGCGCCTGCGCGGCCCGCGCCGAGTTGGCCGCGATCAGGTCGGCGGGTGATGCCCGACGCAGGGAGACCGGGGGCTCCACGCCGATCCCCACGTCGCCTGCGACATTCCGCAGGGCCATGCGGTGCGGCAGGTCACCCTGGGCAAGGAGCGTTGCCAGCGTGTGCCGCAGGTCCTTTGCAACCGTGGTCAGACGGGCATCGTCGAGGACGAACCGCACGGCATCCTCGACCACGCGGAGCGCCTCGCCAGCCCGGTTGGCCGAGGCATCGATGGCCCTCCAGATACCGGCCGTGGCCCCAAATGGCTCAAAATCGCTCGGTTTCATGCCCTCTGTTCTAACCCCCACGGATGCCTTGGAGAAATCACGGGTGGTCGCTACTCTCCGCGTCCACAAAAACAGCGGCGACGGGCCCTGTTTTCTCAGCACCGCACAGGCAGTCGGCCGGTTGCTACGAATGGCATCTGGCCCTCTGCCGAGTTGTCCACGCCCTTTCGAGCATGCCTGACATGGGCTTCGCACGCTACCTGACGCTCGTCTGGCCCGGCATGCCATGGCTCTGGCTGAGGGGCAGCGTTGCGGGGCTCGTGCTGGCGCTCGCCTTTGCGCTGGCGTTGGATGTGGCCGTCTACACGACCTGGATCTGGTCGGAGCTGGTCGACTTTCGCCTGTCGTTGGCACTCTGGACGGCCACGGCACTGGTCTGGCTGATCGCCACGGCATCGGCCCTGACGGCCTTTCCACCGCCAATTCCGCGGGGCCGAGACGCCTCCGTCGACGCGCTTTTCGTGAAGGCCCGCGACTCGTACCTGGCACGGGATTGGATCGCTGCGGAAACCAAGCTCCGCGAACTGCTCGTCCTCGCGCCCACCGACGGCGAGGCACAACTCCTACTGGGCACGCTCCTGCGACGGGCAGACCGATTGGACGAAGCCTCCACCGCCCTCGAAACCCTGTCCCGCAGCGACGCGGGAGCCCCATGGCGGACGGCAATCGCCCGGGAACTCGAGCGGATTGCCGCGGCCCGCCGGGCGCCATCGGCCGCCCCGGAAGCGGCCACGCTGCCACTGAGCAAGAACCCCGAGGAGAACCCCGAGGATTCCGCCCGGTCTGCGACCGCCCATGACAAAGCGGCGTGAGTCGCCAGCCCACACGTACAACCAAGGTCAAAAACCAACGTCGAAAAACTACACCGTCGGATCGCCAGCAGACCCCGTGGGAGCCCTCGAGAGCTCGAGAGGGGCTGTTTTCCCCTATTCCGCCGCCTCTCCACAGACATTCGCCGCCAACCCTCCTAAACTATCCAGGGTTGTGCTGGCGTCACGCCATGGCCTCCATGTCGGGATGACCGAACTGGAAAAAGCACGGTTGTTTGGCGTAAGGTTTGCATGGAGTAAACCACTGGCGAAATCGGGTAGCCAAAGAGGTTAGGCGACTGCCGCATTGGCAGGTTTTGTCGCCTGTTATTCGGCCGATTCACGAAGGGACATTTTCATGTACGAGCGTTTCACCGACCGTGCTCGCAAAGTGATGCAGCTGGCCAATCAGGAGGCCCAGCGGTTCAACCACGAATACATCGGCACCGAGCATGTGCTCCTCGGCCTGATCAAGGAGGGGAGCGGTGTCGCCGCGAACGTCCTGAAAAACCTCGACATCGATCTCCGGAAGATCCGCATGGAGGTGGAGAAACTGGTGCAGAGCGGCCCCGACATGGTCACCATGGGCAAGCTCCCGCAGACACCCCGCGCCAAGAAGGTCATCGAATACTCGATGGAGGAGGCCCGGAACCTCAACCATAATTACGTCGGCACAGAACACATCCTGCTGGGCCTGCTCCGCGAGCAGGAGGGTGTTGCCGCTCAGGTCCTCATGAATCTGGGGCTGAAGCTGGAGGATGTCCGCGAGGAGGTTCTCAACCTGCTCGGCCACGGCATGGAGGAGGGGGGCGAACGTGCAGGCATGGGCGGCGGCCGTCAGCCTGCTGGAGCGGGCGGTGGCGGTGGCGGTGAGGCAACGCCCAAGGGGGGCAAGAGCAAGACTCCGGCGCTCGACAGCTTCGGCCGGGATCTCACCGAACTGGCCAAGCAGGGCAAGCTCGATCCGGTGATCGGTCGCGAGAAGGAGATCGAGCGGGCGATTCAGATTCTCTGCCGCCGGACGAAGAACAATCCCGTGCTCCTTGGCGAGGCCGGCGTGGGCAAGACGGCGATCGTCGAGGGCTTTGCCCAGCGGGTGGTCGACGGCAACGTGCCCGAGCTTCTCGCTGATCGGCGGATCGTGGTGCTCGACCTTGCGATGATGGTGGCCGGCACGAAATACCGCGGCCAGTTCGAGGAGCGGATCAAGGCGGTGATGAACGAAGTGCGCCGCGCAAAAAACACGATCCTGTTCATCGACGAATTGCACACCCTCGTGGGCGCCGGTGGTGCCGAAGGGGCGATCGATGCCTCCAACGTGCTCAAGCCGGCGCTCGCCCGCGGTGAAATCCAGTGCATCGGCGCAACCACGCTCGACGAATACCGAAAGTACATCGAGAAGGATTCGGCACTCGACCGCCGGTTTCAGATCGTGATGGTCGAGCCCGCGAGCAAGACCGAGGCGGTGGAGATCCTCAAGGGCCTCCGCGACCGTTACGAGACCCACCATCGCGTCAGCATTACCGACGCTGCACTTGAAGCGGCTGTCGAGCTCTCCAGTCGCTACATCACCGGCCGCTGCCTCCCGGACAAGGCGATCGACGTGATCGACGAGGCCGGCGCCCGCGTGCGGCTCAAGGCGATGACCAAGCCGCCAGATCTCAAAGAAATCGACGACGAGGTCGAGAAGCTCAACAAGGAGAAGGAGGAGGCGGTCGCCAATCAGGATTTTGAAAAGGCGGCGGCGCTTCGTGACCAGGCAGACAAGCTCAAGAAGAAGAAGCAGTCGATGACCCGCGATTGGCGGGACAAGAGCCGCGAGGCCGATGGCGTGGTCGACGAGGAGGTCGTGGCCGAGGTTGTCTCGAAGATGACGGGCATCCCACTCACGCGGATGTCGACCGAGGATCAGGCCAGGCTGATGGGCATGGAGGGAGAGCTTCACAAGCGGGTCATCGGCCAGGAGGCCGCGATCAAGAGCGTTTCGAAGGCTGTACGTCGCAGCCGCTCTGGGCTGAAGGATCCGAAGCGACCGATTGGCTCGTTCGTGTTCGCAGGGCCCACCGGCGTGGGCAAGACACTCTTGGCAAAGGCACTTGCTCAGTTCATGTTTGGCGATGCCGACGCGCTGATCCAGGTCGACATGAGCGAATACATGGAGAAGCACAACGTCAGCCGGCTGATCGGTGCGCCGCCGGGCTACGTCGGCTTTGAGGAGGGCGGCCAGCTCACCGAGAAGATCCGTCGCCGTCCCTACGCCGTGGTGCTGCTCGACGAAATCGAGAAGGCCCATCCCGACGTCTTCAACATGCTCCTGCAGGTGATGGAAGAGGGACGACTCACCGATTCGTTCGGCCGCAACGTCGACTTCCGCAACACGATCGTGATCATGACGACCAACGCCGGTGCCGAGGCGATCAAGAATGAGGCGGCGTTTGGCTTCCAGAAGCCCGACGACGACGCCAGCTACGATGGCATGAAGGGCCGTGTGAACGAGCGGATTGAACGGGTCTTCCGTCCCGAATTCCTGAATCGTCTTGACGACGTGATCGTGTTCCATCATCTCACTGTCGATGATCTCAAGCAGGTCATTGATATCGAGCTGCAGAAGGTTCGCGAGCGGCTCGCCGAGCGGGGCCTCAAGCTGGACCTGACCGAGGAGGCGAAGAAGTTCCTCATCAAGAAGGGTTCCGACACCGATTTCGGTGCCCGCCCGCTGCGGAGGGCTCTGGAGAACTTCATCGAGGATCCGGTTTCGGAAGAGCTCCTCAAGGGCGAGTTCGAGGGCAAGGATCTGATCCAGGTCGACTGCGTCGAAGTGGCCGGTAAGAAGCAGCTGGTGTTCAAGGGTGTCACAACGGCCGAACCGGTCGCCGTGGCGCCCGCCGAAGGCCAGCCCGACAGCCCGCCGGGCTGACGCAGGCCACGGGGCTGTTTCATGCACGGACACGTTGCAAACTTGCCGCCACGACATGAGCGGGCGGCGAGCCGGGATCGGCTGAAGCTCGACGAGCGTTGGAATTTCGCCCTGTCAGGGTTCGAACTATCAACACACCCCCCGGCGAAAGTCCCCGCGAAGGAGACTTCTGCCGGCCCGGCGGCACATGATCAGCGGCCGGTCAGCACAGGCTCCGTCAACTCTCGGACAAGTTAAAAACTTGCCGCCACGACAGGGAGCGTCAACGACCGGACCCGCCCTGCCTGCCCTGCCTTCCAGGCCGCCGGCCTTCCGGCACGGTCGGCTCAAGTTGCCCGACCCGCAGAGCCGATACGACCGGCAGGGATCACCATGCGCTTGGGTCAGGACCGGAGTCGGATCATGGACGCCACGACCGACACCACAGAGACTCGGCAGCCCCCGGCAACGGGCGGCGTCAGTGGCTGGTTCGCCGACCAGATCGCGAACCTGGGCGAATTTGCGATAGGTCGGGTCGTGGCTATCGGCGACGTGTCGATCTTCTCGCTCAAAACCCTGGGCTGGATCTTCGCCCGGCGGCAACGCCGCGAAGTGCTGCTGCCGGCGTTTTACCAGATCGGGGTGATGTCGCTGCCCGTGGTCGCATTGACCGGCCTCTTCATCGGCATGGTGCTGGCGGTGCAGAGCTACGCCCAATTCAAGGCCCTCGGCCTCGAGACGCGACTGGGGTCGGTGATCAATCTGTCGCTCGTGCGTGAACTGGGACCGGTGCTCGCCGCCACGATGCTCGCCGGTCGCGTGGGCAGCGCGATGGCGGCCGAACTCGGCACGATGCGGGTCACCGAACAGATCGACGCTCTGGAGTGCATGGGGGCCAACCCGATCTACTACCTTGTGGTACCTCGCTTTCTTGGCTGTCTGGTGCTCATTCCGGCCCTCACGATCATGGCCGACTTCATGGGCGTGCTCGGCGGCTATCTCTACTCGAACCTGTTGTTGGGAATCGACTACCACCACTATTGGGAGAACGCCCGGGCCTACGTCGATGCCTTCGACTTCCTGATGGGCATCTTCAAGAGCCTGTTCTTCGGGGCCGCGATTGCGCTGGTGAGCTGTCACCATGGCTTTCACTGCGGCCACGGCGCCGAGGGGGTGGGACGATCCGCGACCAACGCCTTCGTCCACTCCTTCGTGCTGATCCTCCTGCTCGACCTGTTCCTGGGAATCTGGCTCAACAACGTGCACGACTTCTTCCGCCCGGAGGGACCGCGCCGGCTCCTCTGAGCCGGCGCCGCCGACCGCCACCATCATGCCCGCCACCGCAACGCTCCCGACATCAACCCGCGACCAGGCCGACCCTCCACTCATGCAGGTCGAACGGCTCTCCGTGCAGTTCGGTCAGCAGCAGGTGCTGCGGGACATTTCGATCGATATTCCCGCGGGCCAAACGCTCGTGGTGATCGGCGAGAGCGGCTGTGGCAAGACGGTGCTCCTGAAGACCATGATCGGCCTGGTGCGACCGGCCGGGGGAGAGGTGCGGTTCGAGGGGCGGGCGCTCTCGAGCATGCGCGAACGCGATCTGGCCCACCTCCGCACGCGATACGGCTTCGTCTTCCAGGGAGCCGCCCTCTTCGACAGCATGACGATCGCCGACAACATCGCCTTTCCACTCCGTGAGCACACACGCATTCCGGCGGCGGAGGCCAGCGCGATCGTGGCCGCGCTCGTCGACGAGGTCGGTCTGCCCAGAAGCGTCCTCACGAAGAAGCCGGTCGAGATCTCCGGCGGCATGCGAAAACGTGCCGGACTGGCCCGGGCCCTCGCTCTCGACCCGCTGCTGATCCTCTACGACGAACCCACGACCGGCCTCGACCCGATCATGACCGACGTCATCAACGAGCTGATCCTGCGGGTGCGGAAAAGGCCCCGCGTGACAAGCGTGGTGGTGACGCACGACATGCACACCGCCCGCAAGGTTGCCGACCGGATCATCATGCTCTATCCACTGTTTCGTCTCGCCCCCGACGAGTCGCAGATCGTCTTCGCGGGCACGCCGGACGAACTTGACCGCTGCCGCGATCCCCGCATTCGGCAGTTCGTCGAGGGGCGGGCGGGAAACCGGCTCGTCGAACTCCACGATGAACAGTCCCTGGAGAAGCGTCCATGAGCGACCGCGTCATGCAGTTTCGCGTCGGTGTGATGGTGCTGGCCACGGCCATCATCGCCGGCATCCTGATCGTGCTCTTCGGCGACCTGCCGTCGCTTGTTCAGGCCACCTATCCGCTCAAGATGAGCTTCGCAGACGCCCGCGGCGTGGCGGGCGGCACACCCGTTCGCAAGAACGGCATCCTAGTGGGCCGCGTCGCGACCGTCATGCTCGACGAGCGCGGCGGCGTGAGCGTGGTTGCCGACGTCGATGCCTATGTGCCGATCTACCGGGACGAGGTGCCCCGCATCTCCAGCACGATCCTCGGCGATGCTGAAATCCAGCTGGTGCCGGGCCGCATCGTGCCGCCTCGGCAGCGACTGGAAAAGAACGATGTGCTCGTGGGCAGCGTCTCCCGCGACCCATTCGAGATTTTCGCGACACTCGAACCGAAGCTCGGCTCCGCCCTCGACTCACTCGGCCAGGCCAGCGACTCGGTGCAGAAGCTCTCGACCGACATTGATCGGCTCTTTCTGGGTGGCGACGACCGCTTCGAGAAGATGATGCGCAAGACGGAAGCCGCGCTCGACTCCTTCAACACCGCCATGAAGAACATCGACGACGTGATGGGAGATCCAGCGACGCGGGAAAACATCAAAGACACGCTCTCGGCCCTGCCCGAGGTGGTGGCCGACCTCCGCAAAACGGTTCAGGGCATCGGCATGACGGTAGACACGGCTGACCGGAACCTCCGCAATCTCGAGGGTCTGACCAAGCCGCTCGGCGACCGGGGCAGCGCGATGGTTGCCCAGATCGACCTCACGATCGGCCGCCTCGACGAGACACTCCAGCAAGCGGCGATGTTCACCAAGGCACTCAACGAGTCGCAGGGCACGCTCGGCAAGCTGGTCCGCGATCCGCAGGTCTACAACGACCTCGCGCAGGCAGCGGCGACCGTGAATCATCTCACCAAGGAACTCCGGCCAATCGTGGACGACGTCCGTGTCTTCACCGACAAGATCGCCCGCCATCCCGAACAGCTCGGTGTTCGCGGTGCGCTCGACCGCCGCCCAGGGCTGAAGTAGGGACTCGCACGGTTCCGCAGTATTGTGGGTAGCTTCGCGATCCCCCGGCTGGCATACAAGCCCGGAGCGTAAGCGATTGTGTCGGCACCACGCTTGACGCAACGCCGTGCGTGGCTTCCGATCCCCCTTCCGGCATAAAAGCCCGGAGCGTAAGCGATGGGATCGGCACCACGCTTGACCCAACGCCCCGCGTGGCTTCCGATCCCCCGGCTTACGCCGAGGGCTTGTATGGGAGACGGGATCGGCACCACGCTTGACGCAACGCCCCGCGTGCTTCCGATCCCCCGGCTCACGCCGGGGGCTTGTATGGGAGGGTTCATACAAGCCCTGAGCGTAAGCGACGGGATTCCGCGTGCTTCCGATCCCCCGGCTTACGCCGGGGGCTTGTATCGGGGATGCGGAAGCGATGGGATGCCGTGTTCCGTCACGCGCCCACGGGAACGCTTGCTCCGGTCTCGATGGTCCGCAGGTATTCGGCGATGTATTCGCCGTAGCGGGCCCGCACCTCGGCAGCCACGTGCTTGAAACCCGGCACCCGGCCGCGGCATTTCGCCGCGCCGCAAAGACACGCTCCAGCACCGTGATCCAATTCATACTCGAACGTATTGTAGTCGAACGTGATCTCCTCGCCGGCCGCGATCGGACGCAGTGCCCGCACCTCAATCACCCTGTCGGCTGGCCGGATCTGCACGCCGCAGTTGGGCTCGCAGGAGTGGTTCACGAGCACCATCACGCCATCGGGAAGGACGTGTGCATCAACGTCCACCTGCATCGAGTGCCGCGATCTTCGGGCGACCTGCGGGCCCCAGGCCTTGAGCACCGTCTCTCCCACGGCGATATCCCGCACGGCCACGACCGACCGCCCCTGCCGGCCGTTCCGCACCTCCACCGGCTCGCTTGGCGTCGGCAGACGCTCCTCGGCATCCTGTGCGATGAGTCCGGCCATCTGGTCGAACTGCGTTTCGCGGACCCGGCTGCCGTAGCGTTCGGCCAGCCACGCCACCGTCTGGTCCACCGTGTCGGGTTGCAGCAGCACGAGGTCGCCGGCCTGTACGGCGTCGAGCACGAGTGCAGCAGCCTGACACCACGTGCCCCCGGCCTGAATGGTCGTGGGGCAATCCGCACGCATTCCCTCGCAAATACCGCGGGAGATGAGCGCCGTGATCTCGCCGGGCTGCCGGCCACGGATGTAGGCGTCTTCGTAAATCACCACCCGGTCGAAGGTGGCGGCGAGCAGCCTGCCCTGCTGGAGAAGGTCTTCATCACGCCGGTCGCCCGCAGCCGAGTAGACGGCCGTCCGCCTGACATGCGGCAGGGCCCGGACCGTCGCACAGATCTGCTCAAGCGAAGGGACATTATGGCCGTAGTCGACCACGATCGACGCTCCTTCGAGGTCAAGCAGGTTGAACCTGCCCGGCGAGCCGGCCGATCCCGATGAAAAGCTCTCCAGTCCGAGCCGAACCAGTTCCAGCGGCACGCCCAGCCGCCATGCGGCCGCAGCGGCTGCCAGCGCATTTTCCACCTGGAAGGCGACCAGCCCGCGGTGCACCAGCGGCACGCGATCGAGATTGGCAAGCCTGGTCTCACGGGGGCCGTCACAGAGCACGATCCATCCGTCGCGGACCGTCGCCGCAAGCCCACCCTGGCCGAGGTGCTCGACCAGCAGGGGGTTGGCGGGATCGAGGGCGAAGTAGACGACCTGCCCCTTGCACCATTTCTTCATGCCCACCACCAGTGGATCGGCGGCGTTGAGCACGGCCGTGCCGGAGGGCCGCACTCCCGCGACGACCGCGCCCTTCACCCAGGCCAGCCGTTCGGGCGTATCGATCTCACCGAGCCCGAGGTGGTCGCCCGAGGCGATGTTGGTGACGACGCCCACGTCGCAGGCGTCGAAACCACAGCCTTCCCGCAGGATGCCGCCACGGGCCGTCTCCAGCACAGCGGTGGTGACCGATGGATTCGCCAGTACACGGCGGGCACTCGCGGGGCCGCTACAGTCGCCGCTATCAATCTGCCGGCCACCCACCCAAATCCCCTCGGTGCAGGTGGTGCCGACGGTGGCACCGCCCACCGTGGCCAGGTGGGAGAGGAGTCGCACAACCGTGCTCTTGCCGTTGGTCCCGGTCACGGCTGCGACGGGAATGCGGCCGTCATCAGCCGTGGCGAATAGCGTGTCGACGATTGCCTCGCCGACGTTCCGCGGGCTCCCGATCGTCGGCTCGAGGTGCATGCGTAGGCCCGGGCCGGCATTCACCTCGATCACCACGCCCCGCTGGGATTCAAGCGTCTGGCTGATATCGGCCGTGACGATGTCGATCCCTGCCACGTCGAGTCCGATGATCCGCGCCGCCTCGACCGCCCGGGCCGCCACCTCCGGATGGACGATGTCTGTTACGTCTTCACTCGTTCCGCCCGTGCTCAGGTTGGCGTTCTGCCTGAGAAATACCGTGCGATCGAGGGCGGGAACGCTCTCCGGTGAGAGCCCCTGTTCCTCCAGCACGGCCAGCGCCACCTCATCGATCCGCACCGGGCTCAACGCACCGGCGTGATCGCAGCAGCGTCGCGGATCTTCGTTCACGCGATCGACCAGTTGCTTCACGGTGGCCTGCCCGTCACCGACGACCGTCGGCGGATGCCGCCGGGCCGCTGCCACGACCCTGCCACCCACCACGAGCACCCTGTAGTCGCCCCCCTTCACGAACCGCTCGACCACGACGGTCGACTCCTCTTCGCGGGCGACGTTCCAGGCCTTCTCCACCTCGTCGCGGGTGGAGAGGTCGACGGAAACACCCCGGCCCTGATTGCCGAACCGCGGCTTCACCACGACGGGTCCGCCGATCTCCTCGGCCACCGCCCAGGCGTCGGCAGCATCGCTCACCGGCCGGCCCTCCGGCACGGGAATGCCCGACTCGGCCAGAAGCGTGCGGGTGAGTTCCTTGTCCTGCGCGATCGACTCGGCGACGGCGCCGGTGCGGTCCGTTTCCGCGGCGATAATCCGCCGCTGCTTCGCACCCAGTCCCAGCCGGACCAACGACCCATCCGTGAGCCGCCGGGATGGAATGCCGCGGGCGGCGGCGGCCTCCACGATCGATCGCGTGCTCGGCCCGAGTTGCACATCGAGCAGCACCTTTCGCAACCGAACGGTCTCGGCGGCGATGTCGAATGGGGTATCGTCGATGGCCGCCATCAAGAGACGGTGTGCGGTGTGGACGCACTCGATCCCGAAGGCCTCCTCCTTGTATTCGATCACGACTTTGTAGACACCCCGCGCGGAAGCTTCCCGCGCCCGGCCATACCCCACGGGAGTGCCGGCAAGTGACTGGAGTTCCAGGGTGACATGTTCGAGCACATGCCCCATCCAGGTGCCGGTTCTCAGCCTCTCAAAAAAGCCACCGCGCTCGCCGATCGAGCAACGGTGCTCGATCATCGTCGGCAGCCAGGCCATGACCCGCTCGTTGAAGCCGGGCAGCGTATGGGAGGGGAAATCCTCGAGCCGGCCCAGGTCGACAACGGCTTCAAGAACAGGAAACGATGCCCACTGATTCGGACCGCGCAGAACCCTGAGTGAAGTGATCTGCATCTCGCGAGACGTGATCTCCATGGAAGGCTTGCAAGCTCTCTAGCCCAATCGCAGACGCGTGCGCGGGCTCGGGTGGTGTGCGCCTCTTCCAGCCGCCGGACGTTCCGGGGGGCATGTCAGGAGAGAGGCAGCACGGATCACTGTGCAACCGTCGGGGCGCGTCGCCCAGACGGTCTGGTGGTGTGCGGGTTGTCGTTCATGTGCCGACGTCCACGCGAAACATGTGTCACGCGGTGTCAGGGCGGCCAGCAATCTGGGGCCGCTGGAGAAGTGCCTCTGGCGAACACGAAGTTCGCAGGCAGGCTGATGAACAACTGGGGGGAGAATTCCCGGGAGGGAAATGTCCCGACTGACAACCGACAGGCCGGAGTGGCCATGGATTGGCTGATGTCCCAAGCCGCGAGACCGGATGCCACCGCCGCACGCCACACGGACGCGCGTTCGCTTGCGGTTCCCGTCTCTCGCAGCACTATGATTCCGACTGGACTGCCTCCCGATCGTGAGTCGATCGGCAGGCCATCGCGATCCAGCAGATGGGCTTTCCTGAGAAAAACCAGCCGCCTTCGCACGATGTCTGGAAAAGTCTACGCTCTCTTGCAAAGAGTGCGAATCTTTTTCTAGAAAAACTGAAGGCATGCACATCGCGTGCCGAGGGCGTTCCGATTTTCGTCGCAGTCGACGATCGATGCCGGTGATGCCGGAACAGGCCTGAATACGGATGACAGGAGCCGGATTCAGTACCGCGACCAGAAACTCGTTCATTGAAGAGATGACAACTCGCAGTACAAAACGGCGGGCATCCGGGCGGCGAAACGGTAAGTTTTTCAGGGGGGCATCGGGCGGAAGGCCTTTCGGCACCGCGCGAAGCTCCAGCGATCTGGTTTGAGAATTGATCCGAGTGTCAGATAACCAATCCAGCCTCATCTGGAGTCAACATGACCTGATCGAACATCGGGTCCAGCAGACATAACGTTAATTTAGGGATGTTCGGCAAGCCACGCAAGATTCTGTTGGATCGTCGCCGAAGTCGCTCCAGCCCGCTTTGACAGCAGTTTCACCGCTGAAAATCGTCCGATTTCAGCCGCACAATCCATTCCACCACGCGATTCAACGCATTTTTTCCATGCCGTCATCCACACCGAAAGCAGCGGCCGTTTCCGGGGGGGGCTTGCGGGATGACCAGCGCAGCCAGCCCCACGACAAATCTCCCCGCGACACAGATAAATCTCCCCGCGACACAGACAGAGCAGACCGTTTTGAACTGGAAGCGGGCGAAAAGCTGGTGGCATCCTGCCGCTTCGATCTCGATGCCGCCCTGCGGTTTACCGATGGGTCGATCCTCCTTACCGACCGCCGCCTCGTAGCCGACCCTCCCGCGTCGGCTGATGGCGATCCAGGCTCTGATGGCAGCCCCCGATCCTGGCGGCTCGATCCCACGACAAGCATTGACGTTCACCTGCGTTCGACCGTGGGACGGATTGAGCTCTCGCAACAGGGACGGGTGGTGGCACGCTGGCTGTTTACGCCCGCCCAGGCGAAGAGTGTGCATGCCCTGGAGGATGCGTTCGACACGCGTCTTCATGCTCTGCATGCTCTGCATGCTCTTCATGGGCCAGGCGCGCCTGCCGAGTCCTCCTCCCAAGCCGAGCCGGACGCCGAGCCAGATACCGAGCCAGATACAGAAGAAGCAGCGGGGTTGGCCGTTTCGGCGGGGGGTAAGTCAGACGAGCAACCTGTGGCGGCAGGCATGGGCACCTCATGGCGGGCGCTTGCCCGCGTGATCGCCTTCGCCCGTCCGCATGCCGGGATGGCGATCCTCGGCATCTTCCTCACGCTGGCAAGCACCGTCGCGGCACTCGTGCCGCCCTATCTCACGATGCCGCTGATCGACAAGGTACTCATCCCCAAACAGGCCGGCGCGGCAATCCCCTTTGCGCACGTCTGGTGGTATCTCAGCGGTCTGGCGCTCGCGGCCGTCGCCGCCTGGATGCTGTCCTGGGCCCGCTCCTGGACGCTCGCCTGGGTCAGCGAGCGGATTGCGGCCGATCTCCGCGTAAAGACCTACGCCCACATGCAGATGCTGTCGCTCGATTTCTTCTCCGGGAAGCGGACCGGCGATCTGATGTCGCGGGTGGGCAGCGACACCGACCGGATCAACATCTTTCTCTCCGTCAACGTGATCGAATTCGCCTCCAACGTGATGCTTGTTCTGCTCACAGCGGCCATTCTCATCTGGATCAATCCTTGGCTGGCATTCGTGACCCTCGCCCCGTTTCCGCTCGTGGTCTGGCTGGTGTATGCCGTGCGAACCGGCTTGCGACGCGGGTTTGCGCGGGCAAGCGTTGCCTGGGCCGACATGACGAGCGTGCTGGCCGACACGATCCCCGGCATCCGCGTCGTGAAGGCGTTTGCGCAGGAGGCCCGCGAGGTGGACCGATTCGTCACGGCCAACGACCGCGTACTCGACGCCAACGACCGGGTCAACGTTGTCTGGGCGTTCTTCGGACCGCTGGTGAGCCTGTTCAGCGAGATCGGACTGCTCGTCGTCTGGGCGGCCGGCGCCTCGATGGTCTTCTCGGGGTCGGTGACCGTCGGCATGCTGACCGCATTCCTCACCTACATCTCCCGGTTCTATGGCCGAATCGAGTCGATGATCCACATGGTGCCCGCCACGCAGCGTGCGGCCACAAGCGCGCAGCGGATCTTCGACATCCTCGACTGCCAGCCATCGGTTGCCGAGGCGGCCAGACCGATCCACCCGGGCCGCGTACGGGGCCGCATTGAAATCTCCAACGTTCATTTTCGCTACGGACCGCGGGAGATCCTTCACGGCATCGATCTGACGATCGAACCCGGCGAAATGATCGGCCTGGTCGGCACGAGCGGCTCGGGGAAGTCCACGCTCGCCAACCTTGTCTGCCGCTTCTACGATCCGTCGAGCGGCTCGATCAAGGTCGACGGAAACGACCTCCGCGACCTCTCCATCACCGAATACCGCCGCAACCTTGGCTGCGTTTTGCAGGAACCGTTTCTGTTCTTCGGCACCATCGCGGAGAACATCGCCTACGGCTGCCCGAACGCAGCAACCGCCGACGCCGATGGTCTGCGACGGCGGATCGTGGCAGCGGCACGGGCATCGGGGGCCCACGAATTCATCCTCGGCCAGCCGTCTGCCTATGACTCGCGAGTGGGCGAGCGGGGCGGCTCGCTCTCCGGTGGCGAGCGGCAGCGGCTCTCGATCGCGCGGGCCCTTTTGGTCGACCCACGGATCCTGGTGCTCGACGAGGCCACCTCCGCGGTCGACGCGGAGACCGAGGCGATCATCCAGGCCGCGATCGACCGGTTGGTGGCGGGTCGGACCACGATCGCCATCGCGCACCGCCTCTCCACGCTGAGGCGGGCCAACCGGCTGGTCGTGCTCGACCACGGTCGGATCGTGGAGATGGGCACGCACGACGATCTGCTCGCCGCCGAAGGCGCCTATGCCCGGCTCTACCATGCCCAGCAGAAGGCTGCCGAGGAGGCTGCCGCCGGCGTCTGACACCGGAGACCTACCATGACTTCATCTTCTCATCCGACTCATCCGAATTCGAATGTCCATCATGTCCCGTCAGGCCAGGTCCCGTCAGGCCATGCCCCAGCAGACCCGCCCGAGTGGCGGCTGGAGCGGGCCGCGCACGGACGGCTCGACTTCATCGATGCCACCGGGCAGCGGCATGTCGACGTCGACGTGCTTCGCGCCTTCCCTGTCTCCGCGCCGGATGGTCCGGTGGCCATCGTGTCCGACGACGGCGCTGAACTGGCGTGGATCGACCAGTTAGCGGCCCTCGACCCGTCGTTTCAAACGCTCCTTGAGCGGGAGCTTGCGCAGCGGGAGTTTCTGCCGGTGATCGACCGGATCGAGTCGGTATCGGATGGCGAACCGACGGAGTGGACTGTGGTAACCGACCGCGGGCCTCGCCGGTTCACCGTGGCCCATGTCGATGACATTGTCTACGCGGCCGACGGCGGGGCCTTCATCACCGACACGGTGGGCGTGCGGTATCTGATCCCCCAGGTGTCTCGGCTCGACGCCCGCAGCCGGCGGCTTCTCGACCGCATGGACTGATGCGGCGAGACACGAGGCGGTGGGCAGAGACGCACACGGCAGCGTGGCCGAAGATTTTGACCCGTGGCCGCGAGTTTGCAACGTGCGGAATCCGGCCTCTTTTCTTGTGGCCGCGAGTTTTTAACTTGCGGATTCCGGCCTCTTTCTTGTGGCCGCGAGTTTGCAACTTGCGGATTCCGAACCTGGGATACGGACAAGTTGAAAACTTGCCGCCACGGGAGGCCTGGGATACGGACAAGTTGAAAACTTGCCGCCACGGGAGGCCTGGGACACGGACACGTTGAAAACTTGCCGCCACGGGAGGCCTCGGCCACGGACACGTTAAAAACTTGCCGCCACGAGAAGCCCCCGGCGTTCCCCAGACTGCGCCGCTCGCTCGCCCCGGCCGCCCAGCCCTTCCCTACCCACGTAAGATGGATCGATTGCAGCGTTCATAGCGGCTGCACCCCCAAAATTCCGGCCAGAAACACGATTTTTTTCTCAACAAACTGCTTGAAGACTGCGTACGGGGGATTAGTCTCGAAGCATCTTTTTCGAGGAGAGGAAAAACATGTCCTTGTTCAACGCTCACTCCCGCCGTCCAACTCCCGCTTCGCGGACCCAGGCTTTTCGTCGTCTGAAGTCTGCTGTGTGTGCGGCACTCGTGCTCGCGCCGCAGTCCCCACTGGCGATGTATTCGGCTCACGCTCAGGCCCAATGCTGCGGTGAGGCGGTTCCAGCCCCGGTGGCAACACAGACCTACCGCCTCGACTTCCAGACGGTCTACGACGAGCAGCAGATGACGGCCTACCGCGTCAGCTACGAAACCGTCTACGACACGCAGACCTACTCGGTCCAGCGGCCCGTCTGGGAGACACAGACGCAGGAGCGTCGCTACACGGTCCAGCGGCCCGTCTGGGAGACGCAAAACCGTGAGGAACGGTTTACCGTCATGAAGCCGGTCTACGAGACACAGGTCGTCGACCGCAGCTACGACGTCACCCGTGACATCGTCGAAACCGGCTCGCGTGAGGAACGTTTCACCGTCATGAAGCCGGTCTACGAGACAGCCATGCAGCAGCAGGTCAGTGTCGTGAAGCGTCCGGTCTACGAGACGAGCGAGCGCGAGGAGGCCTACACCGTCGCCGAACCCGTCACCCAGATGCGAACCACCTACTCGATGGGCAGTCAGGCTGTCGACACGGTCACTCCGGTCGTCACGCCGGGTGCCACCGCCCTGGGCTTCGTGCCCGGCGGCTGGGCCGTCAACCCCTACAACGGCCTGATGCAGTGGCAGCGGGGCGGCTACACATGGATGCAGTCTCCCGGCATGGTCACCAACCAGGTCAACCGCGTCTACCAACCGACGGTCACACCGGTGCAGGTGCCGGAGACGACGATGGTCAACCGCGTCGTCACCCGCAAGGTGCCCGTGCAGACCGTTCGGTATATCGACGAACAGGTCGTACAGCAGGTGCCGGTGCAGACCATGCGGATGGTGGCCGAAGAGCAGGTCCGCCAAGTGCCCGTGCAGACAGTCCGCAAGGTCGTCGAACGGATCGACAACAAGGTGCCCGTGCAGACGATGCGGATGGTTCCTGAAGAGCAGGTGCGTCAGGTGCCCGTGCAGGTCTGCAAGTTCGTCACCGAGGAACGGGTCGAACCGGTGAGCATTCAGGTCATGAAGGTTGTCACCGAGCAGCGGACAGCCCAGGTGCCGCGGGTGGTCGAGAAGAAGGTGCCCTACACCTACACGGTGCGGTCGCCCCGGACGGTCGTGATGCGGGTTCCGCTCGATCCCTGTGGCAATCCGATGCAGGCGACCATCCAGCAGACAAGCGCGGTCGGCTCCGCACCGGCGGCCTCCGTCTCCCGTCCCGCCTCAAGCCCTACGCCGGTGCCGCCACCGGCGCTCGCTCCTGCCGAGCCTACTGCGACGAAGACCTTCAGCGACAAGCCGACCGGAGTTGCCCCGAAGGCGGCCGAGGGCTGGACAGGCTCGGGGCTTCAGCATGTCGATCCGAAACAGGCGCCGGTTTCTGGGAGCCAGTCGGCGGGAAGCGGTGGAGCGACTGCTCCCGGTGCGACCCGCGTTGAGAAGCCGGCTGAGTCTGCCGCTGATCTGCGGCCGATCGAAAACATCCCCACGCCAGCCGCGAAGGATGCGGTCTCCGCACCCTCGCCAACCGTCGCACCGCTGAACACGCAGCCCCAGCTCAACACACAGCCACAGCTGGGCCCCGCCGTCGAGCCGGCCCCGCCGGCCGCCGATCCGAAGGATATTCCGGCCGCGGAGACCTCCGGCCGCCTCCTGCGGATCATGCCGCCGGTCAACGGCCATACGACCTGAAGCGGCTCCGGTTTTACGAAGCGGCTCCGGTTTTACGAAGCGGCTCCGGTTTTACGAAGACTGTCCCTGCGAAGACTCACCGAGTGAAGAGAAGTATCGCGATGAAGTTCCGCCTCCTGCTTCCCGTCTTCTGCTTTGCCCTGCTGATCTGCGTCTCCCCCGCCATCGCGGCCGAACGCCTGCGGGCCCTCATCGTCGACGGGCAGAACAACCACGGCAACTGGCCGCAGACGACGCGAATGATGAAGCAGTATCTCGAGGACTCGGGGCTGTTCACGGTCGATGTCGTCACGCACGCTCCCAAGGGAGAGGATCCGGCCTTCATGCCGGCGTTTGGAGACTACGCCGTGGTGGTGAGTAACTTCGGCCACGGCGCCGCCCCGTGGACCGCCCAGACGCGGACCGCCTTTGAGGACTACGTCCGCGGGGGCGGCGGTTTCGTCGCCGTGCATGCCGCCGACAACTCGTTTCCCGATTGGGCTGCCTACAACCAGATGATCGGCCTGGGAGGATGGGGCGGACGCAACGAAAAGAGCGGGCCGTTCGTCTACTACACCGACGACGGCACACTCGTCCGCGACACGGCCGCCGGCGCGGGGGGCAGCCACGGTCCGCAGTCGGAGTTTGCGGTCGTCGTCCGCGATGGGGCACATCCTGTCACCAAGGGCATGCCCGCCACGTGGATGCACGCCAAGGACGAACTCTACGACAGCCTCCGTGGCCCCGCCGAAAACATGCAGGTGCTGGCCACGGCCTGGTCGCCGAAAACGAAGCGGCACGAGCCGATGATGATGACGATCGAGTATGGCAAGGGCCGCGTCTTCCACACCCCGCTGGGTCATGGCAACGACTCGCAGGAGTGTGTCGGCTTCGTCACGACGCTGCAGCGTGGAGCCGAGTGGGCCGCGACGGGCAAGGTGGGCCTGCCGGTGCCCGCCGACTTCCCGTCGGCCGGTAGCTCCAGCAGTCGCTCGTTTGGAAAATGACGCAACCGCCCGGCTCCTGCGACGGCACGCTGCTCGTCGGGGTCGACTTCACCTCGGCGCCGACGCGGCGGAAGCCGATCACCGTGGCCATGGGCCGCTGGATTTCCGACTCACCGGTGCCGGTGTATCGGCTCGACACCATCCGCGAACTCGTCAGCCTCAGAGAGTTCGAGGCGTTCCTGCGGGAGAGCGGGCCGTGGCTGGGAGGCTTCGACCTGCCCTTCGGCCAGCCACGGACGCTCATCGAGCATGAGGGCTGGCCGACCGACTGGCCGGCATTCGTGGAGTTTTACTGTTCGCAGCCCCGGGAATCACTCCGCGACACCTTTCGGCGATGGTGCGATGCCCGCCCCGCGGGCGATAAGTTTGCCTGGCGGCAGACCGACAAGCCGGCGGGATCGAGCCCCGCGATGCGCTGGACCAACCCGCCGGTCGCCTGGATGATGCATGCCGGTGTCGGACGGATGCTCGACGCCGGCCTTCTGTTTCCTGCGCACGATTTCCCGTCTCAGCAGGCGGCCGATCGTCGCCCCCAACCGTCGACGGCCCGCACGGCGCTGGAGGCCTATCCCGGCTGGACGGCGAGACGGATCTGTCGGACGTCCTACAAGAGCGACACTGCGGCGAAGCAGACCATCGAGCGGGCCGCCAACCGCCAGACCATCCTCCGGGCACTCGTGGCCGGCGCGGCGGGGCTCGTGCCCACGCTCGCAATCAGCGCGGCCTGGACCCGACGGCTCCTCGACGACGGCAGCGGCGACCTGCTCGACGCCGTGATCTGTGCGCTCCAGGCGGGGCACGCCGCATCGCTGCCACACTACGGCCTGCCAATTGATCTTGACCCACTGGAAGGCTGGATCGCCTCCGTACCACCGGTGGGGCCCCTGCCCTTGTGATCAGGCGGCAGCTGGTCAGCGGGGCGAGGCTTCGGCGAGCTGCCCCTCGATCGAATCGGCCACCTCTGCCCCGAGCATGTCGTAGCCCTTGCCCGAGAAGTGCACATCTTTCGGCGGCTGCACCTCTGCAAGATGCGGCGTGATGAAGCCGAAGAGATCATCGATCGCCACGCCGTGACTCTGCATCACCGCGGCTGCGGCGGCATTCCGGTCCACGATCGAGTCGGCTTTCTGCTTGGTCTCGGGATCGTCGGGGATGGGCGTCGTGCTCGCCCAGATGAGCCATGCGCCGGTTTTCTTCAGCCGCTCCACGAGCTGGTCGAGCCGCGTTGTGTAGTCAGCCAGCGGCGTGTTGCGGTCATGGATGCCGAAGTTGAAGTGGATCACGTCCCACGTCTCCACGGTGGGCGCACTGGCGAGCCAGGCCTCGATATTCTTGATGCCACTGGCCGTCGGGCCGCAGTTGGCCGGGGCCCGGTGGACGTTTGCCTTGCCGGCGAGTGCCTTGCGGACAGCCTGCGTATAGCCGCGGGAGACCGAGTCACCGATCAAAAGCACGTTGGGAAGCACGGGGTCAATCTTCACGAAGTCCCAGGCGTTGCTTTTGCCCGCCACCTTATCCGCCTTGTGGAATGGCAGGTAGAAGCCGCCGAGATGCTCCTGGAGCACCTTCTCCCAGGCCTGCTCCGCGGGCGGAAGCTTCGTCACGATGGCCTGGTATTTTTCATTGACTGCGGCGTCCGCCGCCTGCTTTTTCCGCGCCGCCTCCTCGGCATTCGTCGGCTCGACAGCCGTGGCACTCGGCCACGGCACCACGCCGAGGCATGACAGGGTGACAACCAGAAAGCCGACAACCAAAAAGCGGATAACCAGCAAGCGGACAATCCGCATGGCCTGTTCCTCCAGGATCATGGCCCCTCCGGAAAGTCCAGAAAGGGGGCCGCGTGGAACAGGCCGACGTGGGTGTGTGCCGCCGTACCCGAACCTGGCACGAGTTTACTGTGACGGCCAAATCGCGAGTGCCTTTGGAATTGTGGCTGGCGGTCGAGTAGATTCCGCGTGCCGTCGGCGGCCCGGGTATACGGCTGGCATCACCACCTCTCCTGGAATCCACTCATGCCCACGAAGGTCACGGACGACCGCTTCCTGCGATCGCAAGGCACCGCTGCACGGCGGGGATCGAGGCGGACTGCAGCATCCCGGTCAATCCCCCTCTTCGCCGACGAACACCCGGGGGTGAGCCGGCTTTACACGGTTGCCATGATGGCCGACGTGCTGCGGGCACCGCGGGCGGCGGTGCGGCACTGGCTGCGGGGCGGCCTGCTCGAGCCGGCCCGCCGGTCGGGGTCGATCGACTGGTTCGATTTCCCGCAACTCGTGGTGGGCCGGCAGTTGGTGCGGCTGTTGGAAGCGGGCCTTTCTCTCCGCGACATCGACATGAAACTGGCCGGACTCGCGCCGGGAGGCGCCGCCGAGGCCGCCCGGATCGCGGAGCGGATCGTGACCGACGGACGGCGGCTCAGCATCCGCCAGAACGAGTGCCTCGTGGGTGAAGGGGGCCAGCTTCAGTTGGGCTTCTATACCCATGGCCTCATGGAACCGATGCCGCCGGAAGATCTTGAGGCGACCGCGGCGCATCCATGCGTCGCCATGCTCGTCTCCACAGCGGCAGCCACCGCTGACGACGACCAGGAATCCCGCTCCGACGATCCGCACGACCCCGGCTCCGTGGCCGAACTCCTCGATCTGGCCGCCGATTTGGAGGCCGCCGGGGCGCTCTCCGAGGCGGCCGAGGCGTTGCGGGCCGTGCTTCAGGCGGCAGGGCCCACGGCCCAGGTCGTCTTCATGCTCGCGGAACTGCTCTACCGCGCGGGTGATCTCACCGCCGCCCGAGAACGGTATTACGCCGCCGTGGAACTCGACGCCGATCATCTCGAGGCACGGTCCAGTCTCGGCTGCGTGCTGGCCGAACTGGGCGAACACGAACTCGCCCTGGCCGCGCTCGACGGTGTCCTCCGCCAGCAGTCCGACTATGCCGACGCCCACTGGCACATGGCAGGCGTGCTGCACGACGTCGGCAGGGAAGCCGAGTCACACAGGCATCTGAAAACATTTCTATCGCTCGCGCCTGAAAGCCCGTGGGCGACGATGGCCACGGAGCGATTGGCGGGTGTCGAACACACCCGCACCTGAGCCCGCACCCACCACGTTCAAGCGGTCTAGTAAGCGCCCCACGGACCGCGGACGGGATGCACTCCGAACTGCACCGTGTCGCTCGGCTGGTTGGGCGTGGGCATGAAGCGTGAACCGCCCGGCACGGCCCCCGGTCCCGGATAGGGACGGCGAAACTGTTGATAGATCGGCGCTACTCGCGAGCTCGGCACGCCCCAGCCGTATTCCGTCGTGAACTCGGCTGTCGGTGGCACGACCAAGGCCATCGGACGACCGACCCACGGGTCGTACCACCCGCTGTGCCAGCTCTTCCCCTGGCTTCGCAGGAAATAACGCTTCTCATAGGCGTCCTCGCCACCGGCGACTGCCGCCCGCGTGGCAGCAGCAAGGCAGGCCACGACAAGCGCGGCGACGATCACCCGACCAACGACAACCTTCATGAACGCAGCGCCTTCCTGTGTGTCTCGTGTCTGACTGTCTGTCTCGTACCTGAATCTCTCGTGGCCTCGCAGCCTCGGGGCCGCTCACCACCAATACGCATGAACGTCCGTCCGCATGCCCATCGCGCCGGCCGGGCGGACGTAGTGCCGCCGGTGCTTGTAGAGAAACTCGTGGGGCATGAACGGAGGATACGTGTACCAGGTGTGGCCGACCCGCGGCGGCACCGGACGGGGCGCCACGTAGAGCTGCGCACCGACACCGGGGTAGGCGCCGGCGGGCACCGGCGGCGTGTAAAAGTTGTAGAAGACGTCGGGCGTCGGAGCCTCGACACCACCGTTGATCGGGGCGGCGGAGGCCTGGCCTGCGGCCATGATCAGTAGGGCAATGGCCGGCAGGGCGGAACGCATGGTGGACTGAAGCATCTGATCACCTCGCGACTCAGGTCCGTTTCCCGCCATGCACCGGCGGGGCAGCGCTCGCACTCTGGCGCTCTTGAGCGCTGACGCTATCTAGGAACTTCGGCAAATACAGGGGTGGGCTATCAGTTGGGGAATGCAGGCACCTCCGCCCCTGCCCAGCAGGTAAAGTCTTGTGGTAGCCAACCAACCCTGGACCCACCCTCTTCAACCGTCAAACTCGACCCCTCTTGCCAACCGCGGCCCGTCCGATCACAGTTTCAGACCCACATCAAGCATGGCCAAAACCCCGAAGACTCCGTCGAAAAAGAAGACCAAGCCCCGCAAGGCGGCCCCTGCCGACGCATTGCCAGCCTCCGTCACGCCTGCGGCGGAGACGGCGGCTGTCACCGTGCCCCCAGCCCCGGCCAAGCGGCGGGCCACGGCCCAGACGCTCGCAGCCGGTCAGCGGGACATCTCGGTAAGCGAGTTCTTCGCCAAGAACCGCCATCTGCTCGGCTTCGATTCCCCCCGCAAGGCATTGCTGACGAGCGTCAAGGAGGCGGTCGACAACTCGCTCGACGCCTGCGAGGAGGCGGGCATCCTTCCGGAGATCTGGGTGCACATCGAGCAGGTCGGAGACTCAGGCAGCCGCTACCGCATGGGCGTGCAGGACAACGGTCCTGGCATTGTCAGCAAGCAGATCCCGCTGATCTTCGGCAAGCTGCTCTACGGCTCCAAGTTTCACCGACTGCGGATGAGCCGTGGCCAGCAAGGCATCGGCATCTCTGCGGCGGGAATGTATGGCGTGCTGACCACAGGCAAGCCGGTCAAGATCATCTCCAAGACATCGGCCAAGGAACATGCCCACTACTCGGAATTGCGGATCGACACGAAGACCAACCAGCCGGAGATCCTGAACGGCAAGGGGGACGGCGTTGACATCCCCGCCGGCAAGAGCGGCGCCGACCTGATGGCGAAGCACAACATCGAATGGGTTGCGGAGAACGACCGGGGCGCAGTCATCGAGCACGGCACACGCGTGACGATTGAGATGGAGGCGAAGTTCCAGCGTGGCCGCGGCAGCGTCGAGGAATATCTCGAGCAGACGGCGATCTCCAACCCCCATGCCCGCATCCACTTCCAGGGGCCGGACGGACCCGAGCGGATTCTCGAACGGTCGACCGACGACCTGCCGCCCGAGCCGAAGGAGATCAAGCCGCATCCCTACGGCGTTGAACTCGGTCGGTTGGTGACGATGCTGCAAGAGCACCCGAAGTTCACGATCGCCCAATTCCTCACGCACTCGTTCTCCCGCGTGTCGCACGGCACGGCCAAGAAGATCTGCGACATCGCGAAGCTCTCCACCAGAATCACCACGGGGAAACTGGGCCGGGGTGAGGCCGACGCGATCTACAAGGCGATTCAGGAAACAAAGATTCCGCCGCCGGCCACCGATTGCGTGGTGCCGATCGGCGAGAAACGCCTGCTGGCCGGCATCCGTCAGGTGGTGCCCGGTGAGTTTTTCACGGCGGCCACCCGCCCCCCGGGCGTATACCGCGGCAACCCGTTCGTGATCGAGGCCGTGCTGGCCTATGGTGGCGGGCCCTCCGCCCAGAAGGTGTCGTTGGATGCGCTCTCGGAACTGGCCGGAGAAAGCGACGCCCGCAGCCTGCGGCAGTTTCTCACCAGCACGTTTGCAGGGCTCGGCGGGGAAGCGGCCGACAAGATTCTCAACGAGGCCGAACTCGCCTCCCGTCAGTCGCCGTCGAAGCTCAAGAAACCGGCCCTGCTGGCTCTCCATGGAGCGATGCAGCACGTCAACGCCGACGAAGGACAGAACATGACGGTGCTGCGGTATGCCAACCGCGTGCCGCTGCAGTTCCAGCCCGCCGCCTGTGCCGTCACGCAGACGATCCTCGGCACCAACTGGCGTTCCTACGGCCTGTCGCAGTCGCGAGGCAGCCTGCCGAGCGGCCCGGTCACGGTGATGGTGCACGTGGCAAGCGTCTGGGTGCCGTTCACGAGCGAGTCGAAGGAGGCGATCGCGTCGTATCCGGAGATTCAGAAGGAGATCCGGCTGGCGCTTCAGGCGGTTGGCCGCAATCTCGGCATGTATCTCAGGCGCCGGCTCCGCGTCGCGCAGGAGGGACAACGGCGGAGCATCTTCCTGCGGTATCTCAGGGAGGTGGCGGCGGCGGTCTCGGTGATCAACGGCGTCGACCGTGAGAAGCTCTACGAACAGCTCTTGGCGGTGGCCAAGAAAAAGACGGCCGAGGCCGACGTGAAGCTCGACGATCGCGGCAAGCCGATCATCGACGAGGAGGAACTCGAGCTGGGCGAAAACTGCATCATCGTGCCGCAGAACGTGCCGGAGAGTATCCCGCAGAATGTGCCGGAGAGTCTGGCCGATCTGCCGAAAACGAAACGCGGACGCAAAAAGTAGCGTTTCGCGGGCATCCTACGACGGAGCATCCCGTCGCTTACGCTCAGGGCTTGTATCAGGGGCTTGTATGAACCCTCCCATACAAGCCCCCGGCGTAAGCCGGGGGATCGGGAGCACGTAGCATCCTGTCCCCATACAAGCCCTCGGCGTAAGCCGGGGGATCGGATGCACGGAATCCCGTCGCTCACGCTCAGGGCTTGTATGCGGCGTGGGGGGATCGCGGTCCCGCCCCCATACAAGCCCCCGGCGTAAGCCGGGGGATCGGATGCCACACATGGCGCTGCGTCACACGTCGTGCCGACACAATCGCTCACGCTCAGGGCTTGTATCAGGGGCTTGTATGCGGTGTGGGGGGATCACCACCGCTTGACCCCCTACGACAGAATCCCTTTCACGACGCTGCCGTGAACGTCGGTGAGACGGAAGTCGCGGCCCTGGTAGGGAAACGTCAGCCGCAGGTGGTCGACGCCCATCAGATGCAGGATCGTGGCGTTGAGGTCATGCACGTGCACCTGCTGGTCGGGCGTCGTGATGTTGTAGCAATAGTCGTCGGTCGCCCCCCAGGTCAGCCCCGGCTTCACGCCCGCCCCCGCTAGGAGCATCGTGAAACACCGCGGATGATGGTCGCGGCCGTAGTTGGTCTCGGTGAGCGCGCCCTGCGAATAGATCGTCCGCCCAAACTCGCCCCCCCACACGATCAGCGTCTCGTCGAGCAGCCCACGCTGCTGCAGGTCGTCGAGCAGGGCGGCCGTTGCCTGATCGGTATCGTGGCACTGCCCCTTGATCGCCCCCGGCAGGCCACCGTGGTGATCCCAGCCCATGTGGAAACACTGCACGAACCGCACGCCCCGCTCGGAGAGCCGGCGGGCCAAGAGACAGTTGAAGGCGTAGCTGCCGGCGCGGTGGACGTCGGGGCCGTAGGCGTCGAGCACGTGCTTCGGCTCGTCGGCAAACCGTGTGATCTCCGGCACGCTCTCCTGCATCCGGAAGGCCATTTCATACTGGCTGGTGCGGGCGGCGATCTCGGGATCACCGAGAGTGGCACTGCGGGAGGCATTGAGGCTGGCGATACGGTCAAGCGTGGCCCGCCGCGTCTGCCGGTCGATCCCGGGAGGATCAGCCAGATAGAGCACCGGGTCGCCCGAATTGCGAAACCGCACGCCCTGATGCTTCGTGGGCAAAAACCCGGCCCCCCACAGGCGATCATAGAGCGGTTGGTCGTCTTTGCGGCCGGAACCAAAGCTCGTGAGCACGATGTAGGCAGGCAGGTCGGCGTTGTCGCTGCCGAGGCCATAGCTCGCCCACGCGCCGATGCTGGGCCGGCCGGCCAACTGGTGGCCTGTCTGGAAAAATGTGATTGCCGGGTCGTGGTTGATCTGCTCGGTGACCATCGAGCGGAGCATGCACCAGCGGTCGGCATGCCGGGCGATGTTGGGGATCAGTTCGCTGAACCACATCCCACTCTCACCGTGCTGTGCAAACTTGAACATCGACGGTGCCACGGGAAAGCTCTTCTGACCGCTGGTCATCGTGGTCAGCCGCTGTCCCTGGCGGATCGACTCGGGAAGATCCTCGCCGCGTCGCTTCTCAAGCCCGGGCTTCGGGTCGAAGAGGTCCATCTGCGAGGGCGCGCCCGACTGAAACAGATAGATCACCCGCCTCGCCTTGGCCGGAAAGTTCGGGAACTTTGCCAGTGCGGCGGCAGGTTCTGCCGGCGGCGCCGATGCGGCTGAGGCCCGGGCAACCCCCGGCTGCATCAGGCTCGCCAGGGCCGCGTAGCCCAAGCCCCCCGCCGAACCGCCGAGAAACACGCGGCGGTTGAGGGCATCCTGCAGAAAAAGGGGACGCAGCTCTTTTCTGCCGTCGCCCGCCGTCTGGGAAACGCCCTGGGAAAAGAGCTGCGTCCCCTTTTTTATTCTAAAAGGATTCATGGAACGTCACTCCCGCATCACGAATTCGTCGAGGTTGATGATCACATTGGCCGCCAGGGAATACGCTGCAAACTCCGCAACCGGCACGCCTTCGGGCGGCTTCACGAGCCCGACCGTTGCATACTTCTCCGCCGCTGCAGGCTCGGCGGTGAACCGTTTGAGATCGGCCTCGAAGCCGTCCACGAGTGTCGTCAGTTCGTCGGGCGTCGGCTGGCGACCCATCGCCAGCCGGAAACCATGCGCGATTCGGTCGGTCGGCGTCGCGCCCCCCTCGGACAGCATGCGTTTGGACAGGCCGTGGGCGGCCTCAACGAAGGTTGTCTCGTTGAGGAGCGCCAGTGCC
>JBIIFB010000064.1:0-17492 GCA_044237545.1 Pirellulales bacterium | reverse complement strand
CGTCGGCTGCGGCGTCTCGGCCCTTGCCTCCCGGGCCAATGCCCCGACGGTGCTGCGGCGGGAGGCGCTGGACACGGCCCCGGCGAACGGTAGCCGGGGCGGTATCTGCCTCGGTTCGGCGCGGCCCTGTGCGGTGGAAAAGGCCGTTGCTGCCAACTCGTCGGCCGTCCGTGAGTGGGATTCCAATGGCACGAACTTCGGCTACGACGCCGCCAAGGGCCGCATCGCGGGCGAGTTCGGCCACAACGATTTCTACCCCGTCGCGATCGCGGCGGCCCGGGAGGCCGGGCTCGACGGCGACGCGACGCTCCGAGTGATGCTGCTCATCGACGAGATCCGCGGCCGGCTGGCAGAGGTGTTTGCCCTGCGGAAATACTCCATCGACCACGTGCATCACGGTGCCGTGGCCTGTGCCGCGGCTTTTACGGCCGCAGTCGGCGGCACGGTCGAGCAGATCGAGTCGGCGATCGGGATGGTGGTCGCACATTACGTTCCCTTCCGTGCCATCCGGGCGGGCCACCAGCTCTCCGACAGCAAGGGGGCGTCGGCCGCGATTGCCGCGGAGGCGGCGGTGATGTGCGGTCGTCGGGCGCTCGCCGGCTTCCTGGGCCCGCGGGACGTGTTTCGGAATCCACTGGCGATCTATCGGCTCAACGAGCCCTGCCCCGCCGGCCAGAGCCCCTTTGATCTGGAACTCGGCAGCGGCGGGGACGCGTTTGCGATCCATGCCATGCACTTCAAGCTGGGGCTCTACGAGCACCAGTCGGCGGCGGCAATCCAGGCGATCGTCGATGCGTGTGGAGCGGAGCCTGAAGTGGCCCGGGATCTTGATCGAATCGGTCGGATCCGCGTGCGAATCTACGAGCCTGCCTACTCGATCATCGCCGATCCGGCGAAGCGAACGCCGACCACGCGGCAGTCGGCCGATCATTCGCTCCCATTCATCCTCGCCAAAACGCTGCTCAAGGCCGAGGCAGCCGCGGCCAGTGGGCAGCCTGCCGGCTGGGAGTCGCTCATGCTCCTGCCGGAGGATTACTCCGACGCGGCCATCGGCAGCGATCGTGTCCGGCGGCTTATCGACCGGATCGTCATCGAACACGGCGGCGGCGAGTACGACGCCCTCTATCCCGACGGCATCCCGACGAGTGTCGAGATCGAGCATGAGTCGCTGGGCCTGCGCGGCGGCGGCCTCGTGCGGTACCCGCTCGGACATGCCCGTTCCGACGCTGCCCGCACGGCCGCCGTCGTCGCCCTTAAGTTCGACAGGCTCGTAGCGGCCGCCGTAGATGATCCCGTGCGGCTGCGGGAACGGATCAGGGTTGGCGGCCAGACACGAGAAGCAATCGCGGAGCTGTATGCGTTTCCCATTCACGGGTGTGATCCCAGTTGATAAGCCAGTCGGCGTCTCGTCCCGCCGCGTCGTCGACGTGGTGGCGCGGGCCTTGGGCATGAAGGCGGTCGGCCATGCCGGCACGCTCGACCCTCTCGCCAGCGGCGTGGTGATCGTCTGCGTAGGGCATGCCACAAAGCTCGTCGACTATCTCCACGACCTGACGAAGCACTATGCCGCCACGTTTCTCTTGGGGCGTTCGAGCCCGTCGGACGATTTGGAGACGCCGATCGAGGAAGAGGCCGATCCTCTGCGGCCCACCGTCGCCGAGGTCGAGCAGGCGGCGACGCTCTTCCGTGGCGACATTTTGCAGCGGCCCTGCGACTATTCCGCTGTGCACGTGGACGGGAAGCGGGCCTATGCGCTCGCGCGGAAGGGTCGGCCGGTCGTCCTGGAATCGAAGCCGGTGCGGATCGAGAGGCTTGAGATCACGGGCTACGAATGGCCGCAGCTTGCGGTGGAGATCGAGTGCTCGTCGGGCACGTTCGTGCGGGCGCTCGGCCGCGACCTGGCGGAGAGTCTCGGCACAAAGGCCGTGATGGAGTCGCTCGTGCGAACGGCCGTGGGTCCGTTCGCATGCGCGGCAAGCATTGCCCTCGATGCGATCAACCCCGACACGGCCAGAGCGAGCCTGTTGCCTGCCGTGGCCGCCGTGTCGCATCTGCCGCACCACACACTCGATGACGACGGTCTGGCGAGGGCCGTTCGTGGCGGCCTCGTGGAGATCCCGCAAAGCGAGGCTGCCGGCATCGCCGCCCTCGACGCCGGGGGCCAACTCATCGGCATCCTCAAGCGGCTCGACGCGGGTAGCTACCGCCTGCGTCCGAATTTTCTTGGCGAGGGGTGAGGAGCTTGCCCTTGATGGCTTGCGAGAAGGTGTACCGATGTATACATTCCTGGTCGTGCGGCCCCCATGATCTGGTTTGTGCAAGGCTCGGGAGAGTAGAGTGCACGGACTCGTCCACCTCAGTAGCCCGCTCGTCGCCCCAGCCGGAGAAATCCTCATGGCATCGATCGAATCGATTACGACTGCCGAAGACCTGCTCCATGCTCAGGACGTCGGCAGGTGTGAACTGGTGCTCGGAGAGTTGGTCATGATGTCGCCGGCCGGCTCGCGGCATGGCGCGGTTGCCATGCAGATTGGTGAGCACATGTCGAGGTATGTGAAGCACCACGCACTCGGGATGGTGTTCGCTGCTGAAACCGGGTTCATCATCCATCGCAATCCGGATACCGTACGGGCGCCGGACGTTTCCTTTGTCCGGACCGAACGGTTGGCGGACGGTATTCCGATTGGCTTCTTTCCCGGTGCGCCAGACCTCGCCGTTGAGGTGGTCTCGCCAGACGATCGTCCGGCGGAACTCGCCGCCAAGGTAGCCGGCTGGTTGGCGGCAGGATCGGCCGCGGTCTGGGTCGTTGATCCCGGCAGACGGAGCGTTGCAGCGCACCACCGCGATGGTGGCGTGGAACTGTTTGGGGCCGGGGATGTTCTTTCCGGTGGCAGTGCCCTGTCAGGGTTTTCACTACCGCTGTCGCTTGTCTTCGTGTGAACGGGCTGGGCCAACGTTCTTCATGCCGGTGGATGACGACAGATTCTATCCCAAGGCTATGGACATCGCCGGCGGGAATAGAGGCGGAGAGAGTCAACCGCCGGGACGAATGTAGATTTTCCCTTTGCTCGTGGCCTGCAGCAGCTTCGGCAGGCTCGTGGCGATGTCCTCAAGTGGCACGTGGGCCTGGGCCTTGGATTGCAGGTCGGTGGTGAGCAGCCGACGGGCACTCCGCAGAAACCGCCAGATGTGCAGGAGCCCAAGTGGACTGCGATCCTGAAACTCCCGGGATACCCAGTAGCCAGTGACGCTCTGACCGCGGAAGATCAGGTCGCCCGGATTGACCGTCGATTCGACCCCGGACAGCACGCCGTAGACTGCGATCGTGCTGCCTGAGGGCATGCACGCGGCCAGGATGCCCGTCATGCTCCCGGCCACGGCGTCGGCGGCCCAGGTGGCCTTGAGGTCTCGGGCCAGGCTCGTGAGCGATTCCTGAAAGTCGGGCCGACTGCTGTCGAGCAGATGCTTAGCGCCGTCCGCCTTGAGTTCGGTGACGAGAGCTTCGCGATGCACAATGTTGATGAGCGGGAAGGCATGGCGATTGCTCAGACGGATCAGCATCCGACCGAGTTGGGAGGCCCCGGCGGTGTGAATCATCGCCCGATGGTGTCCCTTGATCACAGGCCGGGCGAGGCCCAAAGCAGTCAGCGGGTTGACGAAGGCGGACGCGGCTGATTCGTCGGTCACTTCATCGGGCATCGGCAAGGCCTCCACGGCCTTGAGGACGACGTACTCGGCCCAGAAGCCCTGGCCAGACTGCACGGCCCCGGCCACCCGCCTGCCGACGAGGCGATTGGCCAGCCAGCCGCCTCCCGACGAGACGACGGTGCCGCACCCTTCGAATCCGGGAACCACCGGGAGTCTCGGCGGAGAACTGTATTTCCCGGAGCAGGAGAGGACGTCGGACGGGTTCACCGGCGAACAGATCACCCTGACGAGGATCTCGCCGTGGCGGGGCGTCGGGACGGGGATTTCGACGACGCGAATCCCCGCGGGGCCGGAAAAATCCTCCAGCATGGCGGCACGCATATTCATGGCACGAACCCTTCGCGAGAGCGAAACCTGAGCAACGTGGAGCGTGAGATGTTTCACCAACCGTCGCCCCTCAGCAGCATATCATTGAGGGTTCGCTCAAGCCTCCGGATCACGCTCGCGTTCGCTACGTGGTCCCCCGACACAAGGCGGTCAACACATGTTGTTGGCCGTCCTGTCCCGCCGGGAATGGCTCTGGTAGCTATCTCTGCTACGAGGGCACGGAAAGATCCTGCACGGCCTGTCGTACCGCAGCGGCCACCATGCCGGCGGTGCCCGGTCCGCCACCGAGAGCATGTCTGCTGGCTGACCCCCCAGCCGTCGGCAGACATCGGGCACGTTCATGCCCTTCCCAATCGCTACGTCAGCCTGCCGAAGCAAGCCCACGAGCTGCTCCGCACTGCATCGCTTCTTCATCAAAGAACCCTCTCAAGCCCAAGTCAGGGTACGAGGATTCTCTCACAAGACCTGGATCAGGATTTGGGGAGGGGGTCAGATGTGACGAGCGAGCCGGCATGTTCCGGCCCGGTACGGTCAGTGCCCTCGCGGCGTGATCCAGCGATCTCGGTCCACAGGCCCGAGAGTCTGAGGCGGAGTTGGCTCAAGAACCCGAAACTGCGGGGCCGAGGTCGAAGGCCGTGCGCGGTCAGCGTCCATTCAGCATCGAGAATGCTGTGGAGATAGAGGTAGCACCACAGTCCCGCGAGCGATTGGTTTCGGCGGGCGTCGGCGCCGCGATAGGCCTCCCTGCGTCCGCCGGCCAGATGGCCGTAGTTGTGCCGCTGATGGAACGCCTCGACCACGGCCGTGCCGTCAATAACCGCCGCGTTCCGACTGCGCGCCCGCCACACGAGCCAATTGTCGAACCGGGCACGGCCGATCGCGAATGGAGGAATGTCCTCGAACAGGCCACGGTTGAAGAAGAACCAGTCGATTGCCAGTGGGCCGCGGGAGACGCCGCCAAGCGGCAGTCGGCTCCGCCAGTCCGGGGCGCTGCACTCCAAGGGCTCGCGCAGGTCTACGTCGAGCGACTCGCCGACGACCAGGAAGGGCGCAGGAATCCCCACAACCTTGCCAATGTCACCTTGAAACACAATGTCAGCGTTGACGAAGCAGAGCGTGTCGTGCCTCGCGATGCTGTGGGACTGGCGAAAGACGTCGTTGAGCAGCGGAGCACCGAACGGAGAGAGCTCAATGTCCGGCACATGCTCCGCCCCCAGTTCGGCGGCAACTGCGGCCGTGCCCGACTCGTCGCCGCACAGGAGGATCTGCGATCCTGGAACCGATGCGCCCCAAGAGCGGATGGCATTCCGCTGAAGGACTCCCGTACAGCCGGTGAACGGTTTCGGGACAGTGACGAACGTGATCATAGCGAACGATCCATGACCGGCACGATTAGCAGCGATTGAAGGCACGCTGTGTCGATGGACAAGCCACTCCACGCCGTCGAGGCTATTCAACCGACCATGGGCATAGTCATCCCGAGGACTCCGCACCGTTCGGGCAAGAAACTGCAAACCTATCGCCTATGGGTAGATGTTACCACCCGACCGGAAATGGTGGGCCCATTCTTGACCTGCCGCCCTCATCCTTGTGGATAAAGTCGCAGTGATGATCGAGATGCGTGGGGTCATGTGCTACTCAGACGGAGTTGATGCGTCGCGAAGGTCGCCGTCGCCGGTGATCCCCGAACCACTCCAGTCCATCCACCATTGGTTGAGGGGAGCCCATACCTTCACGGTCTTCGCCGCGATCGCGGCACACACCACGTACGCCAGCGAGGGCGACGTGCCTTCATCCTGCCGCGCAGTCTGCAGCGAACGCGACCGGTCGTGCCCTGGGTTCACCCGAGACGAGTGCGTGTCGAGCGCCAGGAGATAGGGGCGGTAGAGGTGTTCGCGGAGCCAACGTCGCCTGGCGAGGGGCACCCAATATGGTGCGAGCCCGAGATCGATCAGACCGTTCCGGCGATTGCGCAAGCCGTGAAAATGATAGAAAATGAGCGGCATGGCGTCGCTCGTCAGCCGACCGTTAGAAAGCCTTACGTCGTGTCGGTCAACGTTCCACGGCGCCACGTTCGCGCCGGGGTGGGTCAGGATTTTCAATCCAGCGTGTCTTTCGGGCCAGCGGTCGAGGTACTTTTGATCGGCAAACCTTCCCGGCTGGACATGGTCGAAGCACCATTCCAGACAGTCGCGGCGCCAGCCGGCGACGCACTCCTCCGCAGCGGCATCGTTTCGAAACGACACCCAGCCCACGTTGAACCTGCCGAATTTTCGTTCCCATACACGGGGCCGCGTGGTTCGGTGTTCGATGATACCGATCGAAGCCGAACCGAGTTCCTGGAGGAGGGGCGCCGGATCCGCGTAAAAGAACAGATCACTGTCGAGGTACGTCAGCAGGTCGATCTCGGTCTGCCGCGAGAGCATGTGGCGGCACCAGCAGGGAGTGATTGTGAAAAAGTATTCCGCCCGCGTGCGGCCGGACTTGGTGGCCACGAGGTCTACGTCCGCGGCTTCGAGCTCGCGCAGCGGAACAATGCGGATCTCGGGAAGCGCCAGCCGTCTCAGGATGGCTTCGCACTCCGGGGTGAGGGACAGGCACCAGAGCGTGAACGGGCCGGAATGCCGCCGGAGCGAATCCAGCATGGCGATCGCCCGCGCGACATAGTTGTGGTCGAAGTAGGTGCAATAGTGGATCATACCAACGCCCTGCCGAAAAATGACCGCACACCCTCGACCACGCGGCCCACGTCCTCGTCGCTCAGGCACGGGTGCATCGGCAGGCAGAGCAGTTCACGGCAGACGCGTTCGGCGACGGGACAGCGAGCGGCGCCATCGGCATACGCTGCCATCAGGTGAATGGGCCGGGGGTACAGGATGCTCGTGAGGATGTCCCGCTCGGCGAGGTGACGTTGCAGCGCGTCACGCTGCGATCCGAGTACGGTGTATTGATGGAACGCATGCCCCGTGCGCTCTGAGGGAATGGCTGGGAGCGTGAGTGGTAGGTCCTGCAAATCGGCTGCATAACGCTCGGCGATGAATCGCCGACGGGCGTTGTCGGCGTCGAGATGCCGAAGCTGTACGGAGAGGATCGCGGCCTGGATTTCGTCGAGCCGGGAGTTCATCCCGACCTCGTCGCTGACATACCGCTCACGCCAGCCATACTGACGCAGCAACCGTATCCGGTCTGCGAGGCCCGGATCATGCGACGCGGCGATGCCGGCGTCTCCGATCGCTCCCAGGTTCTTCGTGGGATAGCAACTGAAGGCCGCTGCGATGCCGAACGTACCGACTTTGTGTCCATCGATCATGGCGCCGTGGGCCTGAGAGCAGTCTTCTACGACCAGCAGGCCATGTTTTCGGGCTACCACTTGAATGCGTGCAATGTCGCAAGGCTGGCCATAGAGATGCACGGGAATCGTCGCTGCGATCCGGGGCTCTCGTTCGCAGGCATGGGCGAGGGCTTCGGGATCGAGCGTGAACGACCGAGGATCGATGTCGACGAAGAGAGGAGCGTGGCCTGCGCGCACCACCGCCGTCGCCGTCGCCACCGCGGTGTGTGAGGGGATGGCGATGACCGACGATGACTGAAGTGGGAGTGATCGCAGGCACAATTCGAGGGCATCCGTTCCGTTCGCCAGGCCGACGGCGGACGCAACGCCGAGCCATGACGCAAACTCAGCCTCGAACTTGCCCACGCACGGTCCAAGGATGTACCGTTCCCCGTGAAGTGCGGCACGGATGGCATTCTCGATTTCGCTCGATCGCGATCGAAAAAGCGCCGCCGGGTCGGCGGGGAGGATGCGGGTCCTCTCCGTAGCGCGGGCCGAACTCGAGTCAGACATACGACGCCATCCGTTCTCGGTAGTATGCAAAACAACGCACGAGCGTGTCGCGCAGGGGAGTGACCGGCCGCCAGCCGAGTTCGGCGCCGATCTTTCGCGCATCGGTACAGTAGTCCCCAATGTCGATTCGCTTGCGATCGGCAGGGTATTCACGGGTGATCGCCTCCCCGCCACCGTTGACTTCGATCATGAGAGCGGCGAGGCCTGCCAAGCTGATCGGATCTGGTGAGCCCGCGTTGTATACCTGGCCGATCGCCCGGTCGCTGGCTGCCGCTAGGAGGAATGCATCGACACAGTCTTCGACGTCGAGCAGATCACGAAGTTGTGCCCCTCCCCAGACGTCGATTGGCTTGCCCTCGATCAGGTTACGAATCCAGGTCCCAACGAACGTCTGCCGCGCATCGCGGATGCGCATTCGGGGTCCGATGACGTTGGTGAGCCGGAGCACGCAGGTGCGGATGCCATGAATCTGTCGGTAGAGGATATGGTATTGCTCGCCCGCCACCTTGTTGATGCCGTTGACGTCAACGGGGTGAAGAGGGTGCTTTTCATCGACGGGCAGGTAAAGCGGCCGGCCGTAGATCTGCCGTGTGCTGGCGAAGATGATTCTCGCAAGGGGATTGTGCTTCCGGCAGGCCTCCAGGATGGAGAGTTGGGCTGCGCAGTTGATGTCGAGGTCTGTTTTGGGATCAGACATCGAGTCGATATGGCTCGTCTGGCCGGCAAGATTGAAGAGGATATCCTGATCGCGGATCAGATGGGCGAAACTGAACGGGTCGCGGACGTCGGAGATGTTGATCCGAACGCGATCGGCGATCGGAGCGACGTTGTGGATGTTGCCACCATACTCGGGCACAAGGCTGTCGATGAGCGTGACAACTGCGCCAGCTTCGACGAGCCGGATCGCCAGCGTGGAGCCAATGAAACCGAGACCGCCGGTGATGACGACACGTCTACCCGCAAATGGTCGCAGATGAGGTTGAGACATCGGCACGCTTCGTAAAAGGGGTGATATCGTCGAGGGACAAGTCGTCGCGATTGGGCAGAATAGACCCCATCACGAGACCGGCGATCGTGAGGGGCCATCAGGGGAGATGTGTTGATCACGCTGGCGGACTCGGAGAAGGCCTACCCACTTTTCTGAGCCTCAGGAAGGCCGAACCGCTCTGCAATGACCCTGCAAAAATGGTCGGATGAGAAGTAGTCGAACTGGTCGCTCTGCATGAACCGGTCAATAGCCGCGATGTACTGATTATAAGTCGCTTCATCGATACTGTGGAGGAAGGCCCCCAGCTCGTCAAAGTTGCGGAAATCCCGCATGTCGATCCACGCGTCACGTGGAATCAGGTCATAAACCTCTTTGCATCCATAGTAAACGGGAACGCAGCGGGCACAAAAACAATCTATAATCTTCTCGCTGATGTATCCCGGCTCCGAAGCGTTGTTCTCAAAACAGAGGGCGAACTTGTATATGGCGATTGTGTGAAACTTGGCCTGCCGCGTGTTCTCGATAGGCCCGCGCCATGAGAGCAACCGAGGGTGCCCGAACACCTTCTCATAGAAGATGCGCGGCGCGTTCCACCCCATTCCATACAGGTCGAACTGCCCTGGGAAAGCACGCTCGAAATACTGGTAGGCACGCCTGCGGAACGGATAGGTCGACTGCGGCATGTGACTCCAGCGGTTCGTGCTCACCGCTACGAGAAACCGCTTGTCATTAAACGCAATGCCTCGGAATGAATTCTCGCGGTAGGCATGCGGCTCTGCCCCCTCCGGCACGTTGACCCTCGCATACGCCGGATTCTTCCGGATCAGATTGAGATCCCATGTGAAGACGGTATGAAATCTGTCGCGCAACAGCGCGGTGTAATAAAGTGTGGGGTTGATATTGGCAGGTTCAATTAGCAAGAGTGCGCGTTTGTCGCGCGGGACGTGACGCAAAAACGGATCGGACAGCACGAGCCGCCAGTGGTAATCAAAGTAGAGTACGTGCTTGACCCGTGGGTCCTGAAAGTCAACCGTATCGAGCGTGACGATCTCTGCGCCCCGCTTCGTCATGAAGTCGCGGAAGGTCTTGAGAAACACCGCCTTTTCGCCCGTGGATTCTGGCGCAAAAATGCGGTTGTTCAATTCGTTCGAAGTGAAATAGTAGTTGATCGCGATGAGCGGGAGAGGCATCGCCATGAATAAGGCCCCGTTTTGTTTCGTGCGTCCTTCGCGGCCTGAACGAACTGATCAGGAGAGAAATCATAGCGATTGGCAGAAACAGGCGCGACCAGAAAAGTCGGCGCTGGGACAGTCGAGTGTTTTGCCCGTGTTTTCAAGGTTTGTGCGTGCCATGTCGGCCCTCCACGTGTTTGGTTTTTCGTTCTATGAATGCAGGCCCTCATTCTTCACGCGATGCACTGGGCCAACCACTCGACTGGGAGCAACATCAACCAGTGTGATCAGCCTGCGACTCCGCAATCGCACAGGGCTTGTCTTTTCGAGGGCAAAACCCTAGCTTTTCGCTGTCGTCATTCATGGGGCAGGCCATCAAGGGTCGACAAAGTAATGAACTGGTTGCGTCCCTGGGTTCCACCGATAGCAATCGATTTCGCACGCACGTATCTGTTGAGATCGAGGTTGCTTCGATACGAGGGTGATTTTCCCTCATGGGAAGCAGCCCGGAAAGCTTCGCCCGGCGGATACGACAGCCCCGAGATAATGGCTCGAGTCCGGGAATCGGCGGGGAAAGTTCGCGACGGCCTTGCGGCGTTCGAACGCGACGGCGTCTGCTTCGAGAAGCGGGAGTATGACTTTCCGCTCCTCGCATGCCTGTTGCGGGTCGCGTCCGATTCCGGTAATAGGCTTCGCGTAATCGACTTCGGCGGCTCGCTGGGAAGCACCTATTACCAGTGTCGGCCGTTCCTTGGTGGGCTGAGCGAGTTGGTTTGGACGGTTGTCGAGCAGCCGCACTTTGTGGAATGCGGACAGAAGGAATTCGAGGACGGACGATTACGCTTTCGAGACAGCATCGCCTCGTGCGAGGAAGCGGATGTCGTTTTGATATCTGGTTCATTACAATTCCTAGCTGAACCGTTCGCAGTGTTGGATCAATTGGCTGCCGTGGGTGCTCACTGGCTGATCTTGGACCGCACGCCGGTGATCGCTGGCGACCGCAACGTGATCACCGTCCAGCGAGTGCCTGCCGCGATTTACGGCAGCGAGGCTTCATATCCCTCCTGGTTGTTTGCCACGAATCGCTTGCGAGAATTCCTGCAACAGACATGGACGATTGAAATCGAGGTCGATGGCAGTGACTGCCGAATCCTCAGAACCGGTGGAGAGATGGATTTTCGCTTTTGGTTCTGTCGTACTCAGCGAGTTCCCGCACGCCCGTGACCTGCCGCTATGAGTGACGCTCGCTAAAGAAGTCGCAGATACCGCGGCCTTCCGGGCCCATCGTGCCGAGCGAATGTGCCTCGTCCACGTAGAGCAACGCGTCGTGCCGCTTCTTCATCTCGATGGACTTCGGCAGGTCGGGGTAGTCGCCATCCATGCTGGAGACGCCTTCGATCGCCACAACCACCCGCTTGTACTGCGACAGCAGGTCGCGGAGGAGGCCGTCGAGCTGTTCGTAGTCGTTGTGCCGGAACGAGCGCTTGCCAGACTTTGAGGCGCCGGCCCCTCGCATGATGCTGTTGTGGGCCAGTTCGTCGTAGAGGATCAGGTCGCCGGCACCGAAGAGGCGGTTGAACACCGAGGCGTTTGTGCCGTAACCACAGGGAGATACCACGGCCCGCTTAGTGCCGAAAGGCAGGAATGGCGGCGCGAGCGACGCCGTCAGTATGCCCGAGAAGCCCCCGCCGGCGGCGAGTTCTGTTCACCGGCGGACGTTTTACAGGATCGCCCCATCCGCTCAAGCTGTTTTCTCGCCGCACTGCTGTCGCTGATAGACTCATCAACCGAGATGAAAAACCATTCGCACGAAACGAATCCCGCCGTAGATCGTCCCTTGTTCTCGGTGATCGTGCCCTTCCTCAACGAGGAAGGGTGGCTGCCGAAGTGTTTGGCGGCGCTGCGGTCGCAGTCGATCGACCCCGCGGTTGTCGAGTGGATCCTGATCGATAACGGCTCGACCGATCGATCGGCGGAGATCGTGCGGGCCGAGCCGCGGGCGACGCTGTTAGCCGAGCCTCGCCGCGATCCGTATCTCGCCCGCAACCGTGGCATCCTCGCGGCACGCGGAGAGTATCTCGCCTTTCTCGACGCCGACTGTCTGGCCGAGCCCGACTGGCTGGCGGCGATGCAGCAGGAGTTGGCGAAGTCGGACGCAGCCATCCTGATTGGGTATCTCGCCTATCCCTCACCGCAGTCGCTCGCGCTGCAACTCCACGAGGACTACGAAGACGCGAAGCTCTGGCAGGTGCTCGAGAGCGAGCCGTCTGCGTGCTGGTTTGGCCATGCCGGCAACATGGTGGTGCGGGCAGACGTGTTCAAGGAGATCGGCCTCTTCGAGCCGATGCCGGTGGTGGGAGACACGGAGATCATCCATCGCCTCCGCCAGCGGCAGCCCGACGCAGTGGTTCGCTACGCGCCCGCGGCACGGGTGGTCCATGCGGAGGTCGACTCGTTCAGCATGTGCCTGACGAAAACCTACGAGATCGGCGCCCACTCCGAGACGCTCGCGCGGGTCAGCCCCTATCGCACGCTTTCTCTCGCCGAGCGGCTGCGTGTCGTCGGCCGTTGCTGCCGCATGCACGACTACGGTCCAGGGCGATGGCTCGCCCTCTGGGGTATCCTCGGGCTCGGCTATGCGGCCTTCATGGCCGGACGCTTCGCTCGCGGTTTCGCAAACCAGGGCCGCCGCCAATGATGCGATGTCGCTCGGACTATGCTCTCACCTCGAATCACCGAGCGACGTCCCCCATGAGAATCAAGGTCTCCACGTTCCCGCAGTCCACGATCATCCGTCAGACGCCGCAGGAAAAGGGCATCTGGAAGGACGCGGCGTTCTTCGTCAACACTGATGTCGTGGAATGTGACGCCTGGGTGGTGCACGAAGCAGTGAGCCGCCAGGAGTCGGCCATCTGTCCGCCGGGCAACGTCATCCTGATCACGGGAGAACCGCCCGACATCAAGACCTACGATGCACGGTGGCTCGAGGCTTTCAGCTGCGTCCGTAGTTGCCACGCCGCGATCAACCATCCAGGGCTCAGCCTTGGCTCCATGTCGCTGAACTGGCATGTCGGAAAGACATACGACCAGCTCGTCGCGATGGAGCTGCCGACGAAGACCGAACACCTCTCCGTCATCTGCAGCACAAAGGCCATGTGCGCGGGCCATCGGACTCGGATCCAATTTGTGAACCAGCTGCAGCCGCTCATTCCCATGCACCGCTACGGCCATGGCGTGAGACCGCTCGCAGATAAATGGGACGGGCTGGCACCGTATCGCTATTCCATCGCGATCGAGAACAGCCAGGTGCCGCATTATTGGACCGAAAAGATCGCCGATTGTTTCCTGGCGGGCACTGTCCCGATCTACTGGGGCTGCCCCAATATCGAGGATTATTTCCCAAGCGACGCCATGATTCGGCTCGAGTCTCTCGACCCCCCCCGCGTGTCAGAGCAACTAAAAGCCGAGGCCACGGAGGACGGCTACCACCGGCGATTGGATGCCCTTCGGGAGGCGAAGCGGCTTGTCCTCGATGACTACAACCTGTTCAACCTCGCTCGGGATCTTGTAGCCGAGCGATTTTCAGTGGGGCCGCCCGCCCGCATCACGCTCAGACCAGAGCCAGCGAAATCGTGGACCGGTCGGATCCGCCAGTTCTTCCAATAACCGACTCGGATGCGTGGCCGCTGTCTTCAGCGGCCACGGACGCGGGCCCGCAGCCACCGTGCGGCATACCAGAGGTCATCGCGGACTGATGCCGCGAAGGTGCCAAACAGCTCCTTCCGCCAACGCCGCTTGAGCCGCATCCGCACAAGCGGTGATGCCGCGCACGATACGCCCGTCAATGTCCTGAAATCCTCGAGTGCGACGTCGACGCTGGGAAAATGTTCCCGAAACGTTCGCCAGGAATTGGTCTGTTGCGCGGAATGATACGCGTGGCTGTCGCTGGCCGGATGCAGACGGTACTGATACAGAACCGCCGGTACATTGTCGACCCGATGGCTCCGACACAGCCTCATGTCGAGATCGTAATCCTCGGCGTGCACATACTCAGGGCGATACCGAAGTTCCCGCAGCACCTCTGTCTTCAGGCAGGGGGCGTAGATCGGCACGGGCCGCCAGGCGGTCTGCCGCAAATACTCTCCGGTCGGTCGCCGCATGACGTCCCGCAGTCGTCCATCGACAAGTTCGACGAGCCAGCAGCCGCATGCCGCGAGATCAGGCCGCGACTCTAAAAACGCAACCTGACGGGCTAGCCGGTCCGGTAGTGACACGTCGTCGGCATCCATGCGGGCCACGTACTTTGTCGTAATCCGGTCGATACCGGCATTGAGCGCGAAAATAATGCCCGCATTTTCCTCGTAGCGATGCACGCGAACCCGCGGATCAGAGAACGACCGACAGATCGCCTCGGTCCCGTCAGTGGAGCCGTCGTCGACAATGAGCAGCTCAAACGATTCGAGCGTCTGCGTGAGGATGCTCTCGACTGCCTCGCGGAGGTATCGCTCGCCGTTATAGACGGGCAGCAGCACCGATACGATCGGCGGCTTCGGGCAGAGTGCCATGTTGGCGGCGTGAGAGTGAGAGTGTTGGCGTAGGGCTCAGCGAACCACAACCGAGGAGCATACACTACTCGCGTCAGTGGACGACGCACTGAAACGCCCCCTCAAGGGAAGTGCGCTACACCGCGGGCCCCGCACGCCACCCGCCTCAGTCACGCAAGAGATCGCTGCGCACAGTCTTATGGGCCTTAACCTGTGAAGCCTTTCGTCACGAACGCCGACTACCTTATCTCGCCCGATCAACTGCCTGACGTAACCGAGTCATGCGAAATTCACTTCACGCGCTTTGGTAGGAACCCACGCCCGGGGGGCAACGTTGCCTTTGGTTCCAACGCACAACACACACTGTTCGTCAACGTGAATGAACCCACAACATCTGCCTGGACAGAAACAACAGCTCACATCGTCAACAACCACCATCGCTACACTCGCATCATCACCTTGAACCCCGTAGTTTTGGACAACTGCCCCAACGCCGTGTTCCTCGCCTATGGAACAACGTGGCTCAATAAATCCGAGCATCACCCAGATTCACTTGGACGCTTCACGGAGGACCTCGGACGCATTCCGAAGGACGCTTCCGTAAGCATGCTGTGCGGCTCGCTTACGGGCAAAGCCGGATACAGCCTCAGGCATGCCATCTGGAACCGTCGCAAGGACATTCCCGCACGATTGAATTTCTATTCATCGACGAGATCTCCGATCCGCGGCGAGCAGCGGCTGCCTCACGACGACAAGATCCATCTGTTCACGTCGATGTATTCGGTTGCCGTGGAGAGTTCGAACGAGACCAATTATTTCTCCGAGAAACTCATCGACTGCCTGATAACGAAGACGATTCCGATTTACTGGGGATGCCCGAACATCTCTGACTTCTTCGACACGAGCTACTGGATACGCCCCGACAGGATTTTCTCCACCGAGTACACAGACACGTACTACAAAGACAGCCGGGAGAAGATCGAGGCGAATTTCGAGAAGGCACAGCGTTACGCCCGTCCGCTGCTGACACGGGTTTTGGAAACAGCAGATCTTCTGGCCGCGAACGAGTAGCATCCGCTCGTGTATCGCTCGGCAGTGAGCGTATCATTGAGCTGAAGAGACTGTGACTCTCACATCGCATGGATAACCAGCCCGGAGCGATCGAACAACACGTGACCACGATTGGCAAGAGAGCGTTGATTGCGGGACTGGCACGCAATTGTGCTGCAGGCTTACGTGCGACCCTTCCGCGGCTGGGTAGGCTCGCCGCGAGCTTCGAGGAGGCCACGTTTGTATTCGTCACGAATGACTCGGTCGACGAGACGGAAGCAGTCCTGAAGTCCTGGGCGGCCGGCCGCACCGACACCGAGATCATCGTCATCTCCGGTCTCCGATACCGGGCGTGGAGACGCACCCACCGGCTGGCGATCTGCCGCGAGGCCTATCTCTCGGTGCTCGACCGTGATCGGGCCGCCGGTAAGCCCTTTGATTTTCTCGTAGTCGCGGACCTTGACGGCCCGAACGCCCACCTGATTGACGAGCCGGATTTCGGCGACGCAATCGCCGCCGCCCCGGCAGGTTGGGCCGCGGTCTTCGCCAACGCTCGCAACATCTACTACGACATCTGGGCGCTCCGGCACCCGACCTGGTGCCCGGGGGACTGCTGGGAGCCCTTCTGGAAGGCCCAATGGCGATTGTTTGGTCGTCAAGCCGCGGTCGAGAGAGCTTTGCAAGTGCATATCCGCGCACGACAGATCTCGATCGATGCGCACGCCCCTCCGATACCGGTGCTCTCCGCGTTTGGTGGCTTCGGCCTCTACCGGACGGAGTACCTCGCAGGTGCGCACTACCGAGGCCTCACTCGGCGTGGGGGCCTCGTCTGCGAGCACGTCGCTTTCCACGAGACGATCCGGGAAAACGGCGGCTCCCTCTACATCCTGCCCGCCCTCCTCAACGACGGACACGAGTTTGATTACTCTGCCAGCGACGACAGGAAGTCGTCGTAGCGGAGCGGCAGCCCCTCTTGAATTGGCAGCGACTGGATTCTGGCTGTCCAGTAGCCGAGTGTGAGTTGAGAAAAGGCGAAGGAGTTGCGGGCGATTCGGTCCAGCTCCGAGTGGAGCCGAGCCGGTGTCACCTCGCTCCAGTCATCAACGATCACGACCGGCAATCGGGCGAAGAGCTCGTCGAGGGGCGATCGCAGCACCACCGGAATGCTGCCCAGGAGCAACGCCTCCCATGTGCGATGGCAGTCGAGGCCGGCGCCAGCTGGGCTCAGCGTGAAGGCGCAGCCCGCGTTCATCCGCCAGCTCGCATCCCGCGTCGTGAAGTCGGTTTGATAGGAGACCGCGCTCGGGCTCGCCCTGCGTCGACAGTCTCGCCGATCCCCTCTCTCGATCGCGAAGTGCCAGTTGCAAAACGCGACCGGCTCCTTCGCTGCGATGGGGCCTGCCGACCGACCGATCTGCACGAGCTGGCGTTCCTGGTCCACCGGCACACGTCGCGCACCCCACGGATGTTCCCGTCCTCCATCCTCGAGGGGCGACAGGGTGTGGTAATCGAGCCCAATCGGCATCGAGTGGAGTTTCTGGTGCTTGAACACCCGATTCTGCGCGTACCACGCGACGAGCAATGGATGGCTCGTCAGGGCGTCAAGCACTCGCTCCGCGATCGGCCCCGCCGCAACGGCAAGGTCTGAATCGCCGGTCACGAGCGTGAACGGCATGCTCCGGCGTGGCAGGTGCTCACGCACGAACTGCGCTACCATGTCGGTGCAGAGATAGACCACCCCCGCAGTCCGTACCACGCGGCTCAGATCGCGCGGGATGCTGCCCTGGGAGGAGCGTGGCCGTTGGGAGTGCGCGTCGCACGATTTCAAGATGCCTCTGCTTGAGACGAAACGGCACGCA
>JBIIFB010000062.1:0-17706 GCA_044237545.1 Pirellulales bacterium | reverse complement strand
CCATCGGGGATCGAAGGCGCTGCAGCGGTTGTGTTGGCGAAATTCCAACGCTCGTCGAGCTTCAGCCGATCCCGGCTCCCGCCCCTCCCCCGTGGCGGCAAGTTTTTCAACTTGTCCGATGCGCTGGAGAGGATTCCGCAAGTTAAAAACTCGCGGCCACGATGCAGGCGCGGCCGCGGTCGGTCGCCTCAGGGTGTTTCTCCCGCCCCTCCCCCGTGGCGGCAAGTTTTCAACTTGTCCGATGCGCTGGAGAGGATTCCGCAAGTTAAAAACTCGCGGCCACGATGCAGGCGCGGCCGCGGTCGGTCGCCTCAGGGTGTTTCTCCCACCCCTCCCCCGTGGCGGCAAGTTTTCAACTTGTCCGTTGCCCCGACGCGGATTCCACAAGTTCAAAACTCGTGGCCACGGGTCGGACGGGAAAAGAGCTGCGTCCCAGTCCTGTTCGGCACGAAATGTGCGCCAGAGAATCGAGCGATTCCAGGAAGGATGAACCGAGTTGCGCCCTAAGCTCCAAGTTGCATAGTGTGAGCCATGGCCGCAGCTCGCCGCAAGATACGCCCTGAAGACATCCACGGCTTGAAGTATTTCAAGGCGCTGCAGGGTTTGATCAAACGGCTGCACTTCGCGGGAACACAGCCGCTCGAGAGCCGGTCGGAGGGAGCAAGTTAAAAACTCGCCCCCACAGGGAGTCCGGTGAATTCTGCGACTCACGAGCGATTCACGATTCGTCCAAGAGCCGTACGGAGCAGAATCCGCCGGCGACGAGCATGCCGCAGCCGGCGGGCCGACCACAGCACGCCATCACCGGCACGATCTCCACGGACAAGTTGAAAACTTGCCGCCACGGGGGACAAGCACGTATCGTGCCGAACACTACTGGAACGCACGCCAACTTCTGAAGAGGCCTCAGTCACCAGAGCCGGTGATCTCACCGCCGTTCACGCTGACCAGAGCCTTCCATGCATCGCGGCTAATGGCCGCGTCGATGAAACGAACAGACCCGTCCCCCAGGACGGTGTTGGCACCGGCCGGATGCTGCGAATACATCTGGTCGGGGTGACCTGCCGGATCGTTCGGCACGTGGATCACGCCCAGTTCTCCGGCGGTCGGACCGCTGTGCGAAAGCACGAACGCGGCTGCATTCTCGGCCCCGGCGGGGCCCCCGTAGGCCTCGGCGGGATGGCTCCAGCCGCCCGCCACGATGCCGGCCCATGACTTCTGCGACAGGGCCTGGGAATGCTCGCCGATGAATACGGTTTTCGAGAGTCCGTCGGTAATGTCGGCTGGCCGTAGTCGTGAGTTGCGATAGAGCGGTCCATTCGACACCGCCCGCCAGTCCAACAGGGGCGGGCTATCCCATGGGTCTTCGTGGCCGGCGTTGGCCACATAGTCGCTCCGGCCGAGGCGGGCCGCCGACGCGTGTGGATCGCCATTGCGGTCGAGCACGACGAATGCATCGCGTGGCCCGGTCGAAGTTGGGCAGAGAAAGGTGGCCAGTCGTCGCGAAACGATCGGCCCATTGGCGGCGGCGGCGACCCCGAGAGCGGAGTCATAGGTCGCGGTCGAGGCTGCTTCCTCAAGGAAGGCAGCTATGGCGAGGCCCCATCCGGTGCCGGGCAACGCATCGAAAGTGGTTGGGTCGCGGGCGGGATCAGATGTTGTAGCCAGGTAGCCGGCCGGAAAATGTCGGCGTCCATCCAGATAGGTGTGGAGTGCGATGCCCATCTGTCGGAGGCTATTGCCGCATTGTGATCGCCGGGCCGCCTCTCGGGCCGTTTGTACGGCCGGCAGGAGGAGGCCGACAAGCGTGCCGATGATCGCGACCACGACGAGCAGTTCCACGAGGCTAAAGCCCTCGCGGCGTGAAGGGCCTCGGCCGGTCGGAGCGATTAACATTTTGAACGCTCCAAACTTTTGTTTTGATTCTTCAAAATCATAGTTTGGAGTCTCCGAAAACGTCAAGAGGCCCTGCCCGATAGCCACTTGCAAATGAGTTGCATATGAATAAGATGCCCGCAGGACTGGAATGCACCCCCTGGAGAATGTGTTCATGAATGCTGAAAATCCTTACCAGGCGGAACGGCACGAGGCTGATCGCGTCGCCCCCCCGGTCGGCAACGGCGGGGCGGAGGAGCGCGACGATCGTCTTCCCGTCACCGTCCTCTCGGGATTTCTGGGGGCGGGTAAGACGACGCTGCTGAATCACGTGTTGGCCAACAGGGAGGGGCGACGTGTGGCCGTGATCGTCAACGACATGAGCGAGATCAACATCGATGCCCAGTTGATTGCCAATCCGCTCGCAACGCCCGCGGCCGGCCGGCTCAGTCGAACAGATGAAAAACTCGTCGAGTTCTCCAACGGTTGCATCTGCTGCACGCTTCGGGAGGACCTGCTCAAGGAAGTGGCGAAGCTGGCCCGGGAGAATCGCTTCGACTATCTACTCGTGGAGAGCACGGGAATCTCCGAACCCATCCCTGTGGCCGAGACATTCACCTTCACCGATGAAAAGGGAGAGAGCCTCTCGTCACTCGCCCGGCTCGATACGCTGGTGACCGTCGTCGATGCGGCAAACTTTCTCGACGACTATTGTTCCAGGGATGAGCTCCGCGACCGCAACATCGGACTCGACGGAAATGATGACCGCGATATCGTGCAGTTGCTCGTCGATCAGGTTGAATTCGCCAACGTGATCGTTATCAGCAAGGCGGACCTCGTCTGCGTCGAAGATGTGGTCTATCTCGAGGCGATCATGCGGAAGCTGAACCCTGCCGCACGCATCATCCGGGCCGATCACGGCCGCGTGCCGCTGACGGATGTGCTGGACACGCGGCTCTTTGACCTGGATAACGCCGCCAGCCATCCCGGTTGGCTCACGGAATCGCCCGGAACGCATGTGCCCGAAACGGAAGAGTATGGCATCACAAGCCGCGTGTTTCAGGCGCGACGCCCCCTCCATCCGCAGCGATTCTGGGAATTGATCACGGGCCCCGAATTCCGGGGCGTGATCCGTTCGAAGGGCTTTGTCTGGCTGGCGACAAGACCAGACTGGGCCGGAATCTGGTCGAGCGCCGGCGTCGTGTCGAGCCTGCAGCCCGGGGGAACCTGGTTGGCCGGTGCGCCTGAAGAGGACTGGCCCAAGGACTTGGCTGCCGAAGATATCGCATCGGTCTGGGAGGAGCCCTGGGGGGACCGGCGGCAGGAACTGGTCGTGATCGGTGCCAACCTCAGCGATGCGTTGCTCGACGGCCTGCATCTGTGTTGCCTGACCGACGATGAAATGGAGTGTGGCCCGGACGCGTGGACGAACTACGAAGACCCTTTTCCGGCGTGGAGGATTGCAGCAACTGAAGAAGACGAAGTGGCCGACGACGATCATGGGATCATGAGCGCAGCCGGTGATCACTGAAGTGAGCGCGGAAGGAATCGAGCAAGCGGATGGGGGCGATCACGACGGCAGAAGGACCGCCGGCGGTTCTGATGAGCCCTGAGCGGCAGGTTTCGAGATTCCTTGCAGGTAGCTCCCCAAAACCACGAGCGACAACCCGCGGTTCCAGCCCGTGCGGTGCCGGTTGTCGACCAACCAGCGCCACTGTGATCGCACGGCAACGGAGTCAAACAGGTGACACGCGGCGACGGCTTCGACGGCCGCCTCGGAACGCTCACGCAAGGGGCCGAAGATCCAATCCCCAAGCGGCAGGCAAAATCCCTGCTTAGGACGAAGAAATACCTCCTCCGGCAGCAGATCCCGGCCCATCATGCGGAGCAGATGTTTGGGCCGTCCGCGTGAGGGCATGTGCAGCCGTCCCGGCAGACATGCCGCCTCCTCCATGAGCCGGCGTGAGAGGAACGGCACTCGCACCTCCAGTGAGTGCGCCATGCTGTTCACGTCGGCGTCGCGGAGCACCGTGTTACCCAGATAGAGCCGGCATTCCGCCTGAGAGATCATGTGGAAGGTGTCGGCGGTCATGCTGTCCCGGAGCAGCGAGTATTCCTCCGGGGGAAGAAAGGGGGGTGCGAGGCCGACGTCGGCAGCCCGCATACCGATGGCGGCAAGGTCGTTATCGCCGAAGACGCGTCGCATCCGGAGCAGCACATCGAGCGGCGAGTGGCAGTGCGTGACGAGATCGATCGCCCGCTCCCGACGGGATGGCCGTAACGCAGTAAAGGCCATCCGTGCGGCCAACCGGCGGAGGCCCGGCGGGAAGCCCACGCATGGCCTCAGCCATCGATACAAGCCCGGAACAGAGCGGAAAAGCGAATAGCCACCGAACAGCTCGTCAGCACCCAGGCCCGACAGGGCCACCGTCGCGCCGGCATCTTTCACTGCCCGGCTGACGACGAATGCGTTGAGGCCGTCGATGCTCGGCCGATCGGTGGCAGTCAGCCATTCCTGCCAGCGTTGGCCAATCTGACTGTCGTCGAGAATCGTCTGGGAATGCAGGGTGCCGATGGCCTGCGCGGTCGCGGCCGCGGGTGCGAGTTCATCGGCAATGGAGTGGCTCTTGAAGCCAACGGCATGGGTGCGGAGCCCCGGCATCAAGCGCTTCGCCAGGGCGGAGATCATGCCGCTGTCGATGCCCCCTGAAAGAAATGCGGCCACGGGCACATCCGCCATGGATTGCTCTCGGATCGCCCCGTCGAGGCATGCCCGCAGGGACGACACCGCGGCAGACTCAACAGCGGTGGAGATTGCGCTCGGGAAGTGCCAATACCGGCGTGGTGCCACGGAACGCCGACTGGTGGCGACGTCGGCATCGATCCAGCAGCACGATCCCGATGGAAACGATCGGATCGCTCTGTGGACGGTGAGCGGATCTTGGGGAGCGCCATAGGCGAGGAAGCTCGCAACTCCGGCCGGATCGAGGTCGTCGGAGACGAGACCAGACGCCAGAATCGCTCGAACCTCACTCGCGAAGACAAAGGCGGGTGCCGAACCCGCGGACGAATGGGCAAAGTAGAGAGGCTTGATCCCAATGTGATCACGGGCCAGAAGGATGCGCCGGCTTCGCGCCTCGTAGAAGGCGAATGCAAACATGCCATCGAGGTGCTCGAGCGCCCGCTCCCCCCACAGGGAGAGTGCCTTCAGGAGGACTTCCGTGTCGCCAGAACTCCGCACCTCGATTCCTTCCGCGTGCAGCCGCGTTTGGAGTGAGCGGAAGTTGTAGATCTCACCGTTGAAAATGAGACAGTCGCCCGTGGCCGGATTGACCATCGGCTGGTGGCCGGCCGGCGAGAGGTCGAGAATTGCGAGCCGTCGGAATCCGAAGCCTGCAACGGCCGTGGCGGTATCAGCGTCTCCCAGCGGTCGCTGCTCGAAGCCCTCGTCGTCGGGGCCGCGATGGACCATGGCACGCATCATGGCCCGCGTGGCAGGTTCGACCTGCCGTGTATCAACACTCAGAACTCCGCAGATTCCACACATTGAGGGGAGTTATATACTGCCAGGAGGGGATATGGCAGGGGCATGCGTAGAACGGGTAGCTGCGTTTCAGGCGAGCGGGCTCCGCGGATACCAAACCCAGCGGTGGCCCCGGCATCAGACAGCCGAATCTCGACCGTTATGCGACGCGACGCAGCGGCAGGACATCGCTTTCATGCGATCCAGCGCCGCTCCTGAATGCGTAGGCGGGCTCCGCCGCAGCGGCAGCGTCTCGCCGGGTCGATGACCGTACCTGACCCTGCGTCGCTTCGTCCAACACGTCCGCATAGAGGCCGATCGTCTGCTCGGCGACGTTTGCCCAGGAGCATTCAGCTGCAAACGACACCCCGCGCTGCCCGAGTGTGTGCTGGAGGAGCGGATCATCGCAGACTCGCTCGATGGCCCAGGCCAGTTCGGCCTTCTGCCCAGGGGCCACCATGAGCAGGCAGTCGGCTTCTTTTTGGAGATTACTGAAGGCCTCGATCTTGCTGGCAATGACGGGCCTCCCCGAGGCGATCGACCGGGTGATCGCCGCAGAAGAGGCCAGACCGCTCCACTGATGATACGGTGCCAGGCAGGCATCGGAGGCCGTCATGTAGGTGTCGGCCGTGGTGCGGTCGGCATAGCCGGTGACGTGTACCCGGCCGGCGAACCGTTTCGCTCGGGCGACAACGTATGCGAAGAAACCGTCCTGTGCTTGGGGATGCGCCCCCCCCACCACGGCCAGATGATAGCGTTTCGGCAGCTGCTTCAAGGCATCAAGGGCCACGTCGTGCCCCTTGTAGTTACTGACAAAACCGAAGATCGAGACCAGTCGAATGTCGTCGGGCAGGCCCAGCGACTGCTTGGCAGCGATGCGATCCCCTCCGACGACATGCGGAAGCTGCTCAAACCCCATGGGAAGCGTTGCAATCGAATCGGTCGGCAATCCCGACCGTGCGAAGACGGCCCGCGTATTCGGCGTGTGCACGACGGCGCGGCACGGGACGTCGCCCTTTTTGAAATGCGGCACCACCCAGCGGTTCCAGGCATAGGACTGCGGGCTGAATCGTTTCGCGAGCCAGCGCTTGAGCGTGAGTTGTTTGTTCGATCCGAGCATCTGGGGCGGGACGAAGACGGGTTCTGTGTGGAAGGTGGTGCACGAAGCGATGCCACGCCGGCGCAGAATCTCGAGAAGCCGGCCATAGTTTCTGATGGAAGCACAACTGCTCGAGCCGGTGAAGAACGACCACTCATGCTGGATGTGGACAACGTCGTGATCCGTCGCCGCATGAGCGACCGCGTCGAAGAAGTGTCTGGAGTCGCGGCCCACGAAGTAGCGCCATTGCCGGGCATTGTTTGCCAGAACGCTGCTCTGGATGCCGCGTTGCTCGAGCCCGCGGACCAGCGACTCGGCATAGCCGGCGATGCCGCAGGGCTCCCGCCAGGGCGTAATGTGAAGAACGCGGGGAGATGCTGGAAAACGATTGTTGGCCATGATGGCGAGAAATAGACAATCAACCCACCTGCCACAACGGCATCTCCGCCGGGCGGCGGCGAAAAGAGCCCCCGTTCAAGGCGTCCCAGGGACGAAGCGAGGGCCGAAGATAGGGCCGAATGGCGAAAAACGCGGTCGCTTTTGGCCGCAAAGACTGTTATGGCTCTCCCCTTTGGTTGAGCAGGTGCGACGGCCGTGCTCCCGAAATACCCCCACTACGAGCGGGCCTCATGAATCCCCTGGAATGGCTCTGCTACCGGCCGATGAATGGGCAGTTTCGCGAATTCTTCGGCATCAGTTGCCAGTTTGAGCCTGCCTGCCGGGAGGAATACCGCCGCCGTCTCAGCCCGCTCCTCGAGATGCCGCTGAGGCCGCGGGTGCTGTTTTTCATGACAGACTACTTGCGTGTCGCTCCCTGGCCATTGAGCCGCTATGGCGAGTGGTCGATCCTGTTGAGAAGTCGGCGTCGCGAACAGGAAGGCTGGTTTCCACTGACGATGCCCGTGACGACCTGGATCGCAAAGCTGGGCGGTCATCACCTCGGGTTTCCAAAGTGCATCGTCGATTCCATCGAGGTGACGCCGCTGCCAGAGGATGGAGAGTCGAATGTCAGGGGCCGGGCCATCCATCAGGGCGTGACCCATGTCGAGGCATTGTTCACGACCGGTCGCGAACCTGTCGTCGAATCCGACCGGCTGCCACTCGATCGGGCGACGCCGGCCATGTACGCCGAGCCACTGCACGTTCTGAAACCCGTCGGCATCGGTCCTGCCGAGGCGGAGGTTTCGTTCAGGAACGTCCTTCCTGCGAAGTGGGTTGTGCGGCACGGTACGGTCGCATTGGACGGCCCTGTCGGCCTCTTTCAAGGCGGCCTGCTGCCACCCTCCCGGCGGAGCGAGGGATGCAGTTTTCACTTTGTCGGCGGGTCACACCTCGAGTGGGGCGGGCGGGTTCGTCGGGCACTCGCTTGACGAGCCGCCGAGACTGCCGTCAGAACTTCTGGATCAGGTCGAAGCCGAGCATCGTCTGCTGGTTGCTGATGCCGTCGTTGTAAGGAGCACGCGAACTGCCATAGGGGCCGCCGAAGAAATCCCAGCGGAAGGCCGGCCGCACCAGAAAGTTGCCGGTCGGCGTCCAGTTGGGGCCGATCGTGAGCGAGTAGAAGTTGCCGGGCAGCGGCACATGATTGGGATTGCTCGGCCGGTTCAGGCCCACGCGTGTGCCATCGGTGTCTTGAAACCACTCGAACCGCGCACCCCACAGCCAGGTGTCGCTGACGCGGTAGTAGAGGTATTGGTCGATGCCGGCCCACATGGCAGTTCCGCCGCTGTTGAGACCGTTGGCCTGTGTGCCGAGCCATTGGTGGAAGAGATACTCCCACTTGTCGGTGGGACGGTATTCGACGATCAGGCTGTAGCGTGTTCGGTTGGCCGAGGTGAGGGGCGGCGCGGGCTGAAAGAGCGGAGAGAAGTCGTTGCCCTCGTCGCCGGTCACGATGGCGAACGAGGTGGCGAGCGAATTATCGTCGTTCTTGACGCGGGCCCGACCGAGAAAGTTGGCGTTGCTGTAGGGCGAGGCGAGGCCGTTCCACCCGTTGACGAGGCCGCCGTCGAATTCGAGGTTATCGGTGGCGTTCCAGTTAACGAGTCCGCCCCAGTGGGTGAATGGTCCGGCGAATTGATAGCTGTAGCTCTTCATGTAGAAGAAGTTGCCCACCGCCGGCACTCCCTCGTAGCCGACGATCGTGTAGAAGTGTCCGAGCTTGAGGGAGAGGTCCTGGTTGCCGACCTCGGCATAGAGCTGCGGGATCGCCAAGCCGTAATACTCGCCGCTGTTCCAGTCGGTCGGGCCCGGATTTGTCTCCCAGCCCAGCGACATGGCCAGCGGGAAGTCCTCGCCGTACAGCACATCGGCCCGTGCCCCGACGCCGTTCGAGCCGTCGGTGGGAAGTGTTCGCTCACCGATGAAATAGACCTGATTCATCATCGGCTCGTTCGCCCGGTCGACGGCGTTGTAGGGGCCGTTGAATTTACTCGCCGGCGTGCCGAAATTGCCCACGAAGCCGCCGTCGAGCCAGCCGTAGACACCGCCGCGGTCGGGCTCACCGAAGAGGAACCAGTCCTGACCGGAGGGGATCATGCCCGTCATCACTTCGTCGGTAAGCACCGGGTCGCTCGATTCAAACGATCCTACCTGGCCGGGTGTTCCGACGAACGATCGCTCCTGTCCGGTCGCGTTTTGTCCGGTCGCTGTGTGGCCAATCGTAAGAGCCACAAACGCCAGCCCCCAGCCACGGGCCAGCACACCCCGAATGAACCACCCCCGAGTGAGCCGCATGCATGTCCCCTGAACATTCCCCCTGCCGGAGTCTGGGATTCGCGGACGAAACAATCCGTCCACCACCTCGATTTCCCGTGTCCGACCGGCAGAATGGGCATCGGCGGAATCACCGGTAAAACCTTCGCCCATGGCAGGACCGGAGAAAAGGTCGGGCGTGCCCTCGCCGAATTACCTGACCGGCAGGAATGGCTCGAGTCACCCCGGTTTCCCCGGCGATTCGGCGGCCGTATGGTTTGCCCAGACCATGTGTTTTTTCAGACACAACGGACGAACCAGTCTCTTGTGCGCGGCGGCTGCCGTTTTATCCTTACCCCATGAAAACCTTTCACGACTTCGATGCCTGGGGTGATGCCGTCAGCGGCGCCACGCTCCGACTTGCCTGCGATGCGGTCGAGACGGGCGTCTGGATGATCGGGCTCATCGACCTCGGCGGTGTCGTGCTCCAGGTGGCGTCGGAGGGGGGGGGCAATCTCTGCTACGGAGCAAACACCCATGCCGGCCCGATCCTTTTTGTGCCGCTTACCCGCGCGGCCGAGCAGGTCGTCAACGGCGAACCGCTCGATGCAGACTCGCTATTTGCCATCCCCAGTGGTGCGGACTTTCGCATCTGTGTTCGGCGGCGTGCCCATGCCTGGTGCTCGCTCGCGTTTCCGATTGAAGGCCTGCATCCGTCGATCGCATCGTCGACGAGCAGGAGAATTACCTGTCCCCCGGGAACGGTCGCCCGGCTCACGCAGATCGTGAGCACAATCGCACGTTCGCTCTTGATGCAAACCGGTATGCAACCCGGCGTCACGGCCGCTCATCGGGCCGCCGGCCGAGAACTTATCGACGCGGCGGTTCGCTGCCTCCCGGCTGTGCCTCAGTCGCGGGTGACGCCGATCGGCCGGGCCCGTCTGGATCGAGCCGACATCGTCCGCCGAGTTATGGCGGCGATCGACACCGCCCCGACCAGCCCAACGACGACGGCGCTGGCGGGACTTGTCGGCGTCACCGATCGCACGCTGCTGCGGACGTTTCACGAAACGTATGGACTGCCGCCGAAGCAATACCTGATGCTCCGAGAACTCCATCGCATTCGCCGTATCCTGCGGACCGGAGCGACCGACGATGCCACCGTGGCCGACGTTCTCGCCCTGCATGGCATCTGGGAGTTTGGCAGGTTTGCGGCCCGATACCGTCGGCAGTTCGGCGAACTGCCATCGGACACGCTGCGGCACGCGCGGGCGTGATGATGCCGCCCGCGCGGGCCGTCCGGAGCCGGTTGTGTCTCACATCCTTGCCGGGTTCGTGAGACGCGGTCGCTATTTCGCCGCGTCCTCCGGCAACGCATGGCCGAAGACCGACCAGACCACGCCGTCGCTGATGATCGACAGGGTCATGCGGCCCTGAGGGGTGATGATCAGGCTCACACCGCGGTCATTCTCCACTGCGGAGAAAACCCGCAGGCCATCGGCATTTGTGGCCGTATCGAATTTCGTCACCTCGCCACGGCGTGAATCGGGCGCGAGGAGCGTCAACTCCTTCTTGGCGGCATCCACGCGGAAGAACGTGGGACGTTCACGGTCGCCCAGTTCGGGGGGGCCCACCGTGCCGTCTTCGTCCACGGCGACGGCTGACGCAACGGAACAGAGCCATGTCTCACCGGCCATGGCACTGCCACACGCCACCAAAAATGTCGCGGAGGTTACGGCCAGGGACATGGCCACGTTCAAAGCCATCATCGTCATCGATTGCATCGTCATGGGTTCATTCCTCGTGATTGTAAGAGAGAGTGTTTGTGTGTGCTGAGCGTGGTCCTGAAGTCATTCATTGCAGACCGTTGAGCAGACTGTTGAGTGCGCCTCACCGGACCGTGTAGCCCTTGGCATCCATGGCCGCCATGAAGTTTCTGTTCCACACCGCGAACTGCTGCTGATAGGCGGCCACGGCCGCGGCGGAGTTGCCCCCCGCCGCATGCATGGCCCGGCGGGAACGCACGCCCCCGGTCAGCCCCAGAGATGTCGCACCGATTGCGGCGCCCTTTCCGGCGTCGCCGGCAATGGCACCGATGGCGACTCCCGCGAGCGCCCCGCCTGCCGCACCCTTCACGGCGCCGCCCCGGGCGGCACCAGCCGCGTCGGCAGCGGCGTGGGTCTGTTGATCGAGGGCAGTCTTGGCCTGGTAGGGATCCCATCCCGTTTGCCTCGTGGCCCAGTCATAGGCGGCAGACTCGTCTGCCCTCTGCTGGTCGGGGCTTTGGCCCTTGGCGGGAAAAATGGCGAGATTGCCGGGGTTTGTGCTGAGTGAGGGCGGTCCTGCGTGCGCCGTGGCAGCACCTCCAATGATCATGGCCATCGCCACCATGACCGGTATCAGTTTCTGAATATTCGTCCTCTTCGTCATCGGCTGAGTCGTTGTGTTCATTCCGTGCACGGTATTCATTTTCATTGCTTCCTCGATGTGATCCGGTCTGGAAGGCAGTTTGATAACACTCCCGCGGCGGAGGATGGAAGACGAATCTGTTGCCTCGAAGCCAACATGGAAACAACCATCGATGGACAGCCGACCCAGAGTCTGTGCAAAACCCGCCAGAACAGTAGCGAAGGGATGATGTCACTTGCTAGACACTCCCATAAAAGCCCTCGGCGTAAGCCGGGGGATCGGATGCCACGAAACGGGGAATCCCATCGCTTCCGCTCCGGGCTTGTATGCAAGCACCCATACAAGCCCTCGGCGTGAGCCGGGGGATCGGAAGCCACGAACCGGGGAATCCCATCGCTTCCGCTCCGGGCTTGTATGAACCCTTCCGTACAAGCAACCTGTTTCGCCGCCTATCGAGGGAGCCTATTGAGCGTGTACCAGCCGGTGTCGTGCAGGAGCGGCAGGCCGGCCGCATTCCGAATACCCCCCGCCTTGAGTTCATGGATCACGCCCTCGCGGAGATTGCCAAGCGTGAGCCGCACCCGTCGGCCATCAACGCTCGGCTCCGCCTTTTCCACAGGGCACGGCTCCTCGTCGACGACCGGGCTGCCGTAGCTCGACTGATAGATATAGGTGAATCCCTTGGCCGTGTAGCTCGTGGGATCAGACGCCGTCTGCGGATCGACAGGCTCCGTAAACTCCAGTTCGAAGCCACCGGGCACGGCCCGCATGGCGAGGATTTCGAAGGGCGTCTTTCCGGTCCACGTCACACGCTCCAGCGCAAAGTCGCCCGCGCCACGGGAACCCCAGCCACGGTTGGTCCCACCGAGGAAGAGGACACCGCGGGGCGAGAACTGCTCCACGAGCGTGCCGCTGCTCAGCCCGGCGAGCATGGGGAAGCAGGCCCCCTGCCGTACGCCGTCGACGGTCTCAAGCGCACACCGCATCACGGTGCTGTGGCTCTGGTCGGTGACGAACAACTGACCGGCGAACGGCCCGAACGCACCCCGCGACGTGTCGCAGACGACGCCTGCCGCGCTCTGCCCCATCGTGCCGTAGGGAAAAAGGATCGCCGGGGGACGGAGCCGGGGGATGCGCTTCGCCTCCGTCGCGATCCGCGACCCGCTCTTCGGATCCTCTGGCCGCGGCCCCATGCCGGGGGCTTCCGCATACCAGCTGTTGCCGGTCGGGCTGCCCATGAAATCGCCCGGCACGAGATGCTTGAGCGAGCAGGTTCCGTTCCATGGGCCCTGGTTGTCGGTGTAATAGACCTCGCCTTCGGCATCCATGCCGATACCGCCAGGCGAACGGATGCCGCTGCAGGTGGGAGTGGCCGTACCGTCCTCGCCCACTCGCAGGCACCAGCCGCGAAACCGGCTCTTGTTGTCGCCCGAACCGGTCAGGCAGAGCACAACCCAGATGACACCATCGCGGTCGAACTTCGAGCCGAAGGCGTATTCGTGATAGTCGCCGTTGATTCCCCAGGCATCGCTGACTGTCTCGAACAGGTCGGCGACTCCGTCACCGGTCTCATCCTTGAGCCGCGACACCTCGCCCCGCTGCGTGACGTAGAGCCAGCCATCCCGCCAGGCCAGCCCCAGCACCTCGTGAAGTCCCTCGGCAAATCGCTGCCACCGCACCTTCGCAGGATCACCCTCCACGCCTGTCGCCAGCCAGATTTCACCACGGCGGGAGGCCACTGCCAGGCGGTCGTCGGCCGCTCCGGACTCCGCGGGGATCCACTCGAGAGCCCCGACTTCAAGAACGGCATCGGGCGGCATCTGGATCTGTTCGACCCGCCAGAAGTCGGCCTGAGTCGGTGCGGCCGTTTCGGCAGCTCTCGCCAGGGTTGGTAACACATCCAGACAAGACAGCGCGGCACAAGAGAGCATGGCGACGACCGTCAGCACGCGTATCGGGCCCCACATCACCATGCGAATTCCTCCTTGACGACGGCCTCACTGGCCTTGCCATGGCTCGTCCACACGAGCGGCAACCGAAGGTCGACGAGACCATCCGCTTCGCGTCGCACGATCGTGCCGGCGGCGCCGCCGCCCACACGCACTCGCCAGGCGTGATCCACGACGTACCATCCACCATCGACAGCCTCGATCTCCTTGCCGGTCGCCACACGCCACGCGGCGACCGTCGGCTGCGGTGGCCCGGTGACCGTGACGATCCGTCGCAGGCCGACTGTTTTGCCGCTCGGTAAAGGAGCGTCGCCGGTCAACGCGATCGGTTCGAATCGCTCCTGCACGCTGCAATCCCCCCAGCGCCAGAGAAATGCCGGCCTGCCGTCGGCGTCGAGCCGATAGCCCGTGAAACGATGCCCGTCCGCGGGGCCGTCGGCATTGCGGCTTGAACCCGGTGGCCAGGCGGCACTTTTCATGGCTGCGACATCGTCAAACCGGGCCAGCGGCGTGGCGGCGTCGGGCGAAAAAACTCCTTCCCCCATGGGCGACTGGAAGCCCTGACCACGGCCGGTCCAGTGCTTTCCGGCGTCGATGAATGGGCCGCGCCACACCAATGCCAGCCGCAGCCGGTCGGCATCCCAGGCGAGGTTCACCTTTTCGGGATAGCCGACGCCGATCGCCCGGGGACCGGCCCCCTCGATGAAGTTGCGGTAGATGATCGGCCTGTCGGTCGGCACCAGTTCGATCGGGTTTGCGCTGGCGCCGACTGGCGGACGTGGCTTGGTGCCACTGAGATACCGCCAGACGGCCTCGATCTGCCCCGAAGCCGTGCCATCGAGGACGTCAGGATAGAAGGTCTTTCCTTCGGGCCAACTGGCCGGCATGCGGGTGCCGGGCCTGAATTGCTGCGGATTGGCCACGTAGGCGAGAAACCAATCGTGCCGCAGTCGCGTGGGCATCCGCGCCATGTCGATCACGCCGAGGCTCTGTCCCTTGTCGCCGGCAAACGAATGGCACTTGATGCAGCCGAGCGACTTGGAGCCGACGAGAGCACGGCCCTGCTCCTCGACTTCCGACTCCGAGTGGCCGGCAAGTGCGGGCGTCGGCCCCGTGGTCTTCACGTCGTCGGCGAGCAGCTTGGCCAGCGGATCGGCCACGGCGTCATGCCACTTCGGCATCAGCGTGTGCATATACACACCACGATCCTTACCCCCTTCGATCAGCACCTCGCGGAGAAATCCTGGGGCGAGCTTGTCGCCGACGCCGGTGAGCGTGGGGGGCAGGCGGCCCTCGTCGCCAAGTTCCTGCACAGCACTCGTAAAGAGGGCGTCGCGGGCGGCGTCCTTCAGGATCGGCTCACCGTCGTCGTCGGTGGTGGCGACCGCCGGAAGGGTTCCTCCGCGGCCGTCGCGGTTGTGGCAGGCGTAGCAGTTGAGCGACGTGAGCATGCGGTCGATGGCCTGTTCGCGGGCCGGCGGCGCAGCGGCCTCCGACGACGTCAGCCAATCGACCGCCTCTTTGACCGCCGCCCGCTGGAGACCGTCGAGCTGGTACTGCGGCACGCTAGCACGAGGGCTGCCCGTGGCGAGGCAGCCGGCATCCGAAGCGGCGAGTGCCGCGAGCGGTTTCGGTGTCGCCATCGGCGTGATCAGCGTGCCGTCCGGTCGCTTGAGTTCGTGGCAACTGGCGCAGCCCACGGCGGCGAATGCCGCCCGGCCCTCTTCCACGAGCGCCGGTTCGACGGCAGACAAGGCTTCCGCAGCCAGCGTGTCCATCGAAGCCAGCGGCTTGTCGTCGGCGGTGGGCGTCACGTATTCGATCGCTGACCGCCGCGGTCGGCGTGGCGGCATCACGTCGAGGTTGAGCGCTTCGCCGCCGCTGGCCTCGAAGTATTCGATCCGGATGGGATGGACTCCGGCTTTGAGCACGATCTCGCCGTGGCGTTCCGTGTCGGCGTGGATGCCGTCATTTTCCACGACCGGCCGGTCGCCGAGAAAAAGGCGGCTGCCGTCATCGCTCGACAGGTAAAAGTGATACGTCCCGGCAGTGGGGGCGTGCAGGAAACCGTCCAATTGCACCACGAAGCCATCGCTCCTGCCCGCCAGTTGCACGACATCGAAGCCTTTCACCGAGCCGATCTTCGCTGGCGATCCGCGTGTTGTGATGGCCGGAAGGGCTTCCACAGCCACAGGCCATGCACGGCCGTTGAAGGCGATGTGCTCACGATGCTCGTCGCGAGGAGGTGGCAGTCCGCCGAGGAGACTGGCGACGACGTGCCGGCGATCCTGATCTTTCAGTGGCAGGGCCGGCATGCGGCTCGATGGACGGCTATGAAACGGGGCTTTCAGAAACTCGTCGAGCGCTCGCGGCGACCATTTTCTGGCGAGATCGACCAGCGGCATCTGGTCGGGCAGAAGCTTCCCATCTGTCATGCGTGAGCCATGGCAGACGGCACAGCCGGCCCGCTCGTAGATCTTCAGCCCTTCTGCGGCGCTGGCCTTCGCCGACTCCGGGAGCGGTCCGTCGTCAAAGGATCCCGTCGCCGCAAGCACATGAGCGATCGCCGTGGCTGCGCGAGCGCGTTCGGTGTCGGGCAGTCCCGCGAGTGCATGCGGCATCGTCGTGCCTGGCTTCACGGCATGGGGCTGCGCCAGATAGTCGACAAGCCACTCGTGGCTGAGGCGCTTGCCGACCTTGTCGAGTGAAGGCCCCCGCTTGGGCATCAGGTGTGCAGCCTGCTGTTTGTCGGCGGCATGGCAGTTCACGCAGCCGAGTTCGCCGAGCAGCAAGAGCCCGGCCTCGACTCTCGCCGGGTGGGCGACTGCCTCACGGCCAAACCGCTCGAAGCCGGGCACGATCGGCGCGGCAGCCAGCCCGCTGCCGATCAAACCGACGGCCATCGCTATGGCCCCGACAGAAAGCAGTCTCATGCTCATGCAACAAACAACCTCTGGCGACACGATCAGCCATGAGTCCTACGGCGGCCATCCGTGACCATAATACCAGCAAAATAGATACCAGGACTCATCCCTGCCTCCGATTCGCCGGCTTCGCTGGGGGGCTTGCGTCAGGGCTCGCGGTGGGGGGATATTATGCTTGCCGCACGACTCGGCTTTTCTGCCTTCGTGTGTACCCGGAGATCGATCATGATTCGCTTCTCGTTGAAGGCTCTTTGCCTTGGGCTGGCCACGCTCACCTGCGTGCCGTTCGGATCCATCACAAACGCTGTAACAATCCAGTGGGTGACGGTCGGCGATCCGGGGAACACGAACGACACCACCAACCGCGGTGCCGTGGCGACTTCGTTCCAGATCATGAAGTACGAGTGGACCAACTCGCAGTATGTCGACTTCCTGAACGCCGTGGATGCATCGGGAACGAATCCCAACTCGGTCTACAACACCGCCATGGGCAGCGACGTCCGGGGCGGGATCAGTTTTACGAGCGGCGCTTCCCTCGGCAGCAAGTACGCCACGAAGACCGACATGGGCGACAAGCCGGTGAACTACGTGAGTTGGTGGGATGCCGCGCGTGTGGCCAACTGGCTGCAGAACGGGCAGGGATCGGGCAGCACGGAGACGGGCGCCTACACACTCAACAACGCCACGAGCGGCACTGCCCCAGCGGTGAACCCCGGTGCGACGTTCTACGTCCCTAAGGAAAACCAGTGGTACAAGGCGGCCTATTACAAGGGCGGAGGCACGAGCGCAGGTTACTGGGACTACGCTACGCAGAGCGACACGGCCCCCACGGCGGTGGGTGCGGGTGAGACCGGCATCGGCTCGGCCGGCAGCACGGGCAACTTCGCTAACTTCAGCGATGGAGCTGACTGGAACGGCCAAAACGGCAACGTGACGACGGTGGGCACCAATGGTGTGTCAAGTGCTTACGACACGTTTGACATGAGCGGGAACATCTTGGAGTGGAACGACCTGACGGGTGCGGCCGGCTCGACTCGTCAGCTGCGTGGCGGCTACTGGAGCAGCTTCAGCGCGTTCAACCTGTCGTCCGCCGCCAGCAACGATATCGACCCGTCGACCGAGGAATTCGGCTTCGGTTTTCGTCTCGCAAGCCCGGTTGCCGTGCCCGAGCCATCGACGGTTGCCCTGGCGGTCGCGGGGCTTGTCTGCGGAGGTTTGCAGATGTATCGGCGT
>JBIIFB010000213.1:0-5539 GCA_044237545.1 Pirellulales bacterium | reverse complement strand
GTTTTCGTTTTCCACCGGCTTAGGGACCCATTCCGGCTCACTGCTCGATATCCAGGGCGCTAAAGTCCTGGTGCTGCGGACCGCCGGCGAATCAGCGGCCGTGGCTGGCGAATCGGCCCAACCGGCAGCTTCGCGGGCTTCGGCACCGCTCGACATCCAGCTGGATGTTCCGGATGAGCCCACTCCCGCCGAGATGGCCGCAGGCCAGGGCTCCCACGATGCCTTTGCCATGCCCAAGGCGGCGGTGGGCACGATCCAGATCGACAAACTGCTGACGGCGGCGGTGAAGGGGGGCGTGAGCGACATCCACATCACGGTCGGCCTGCCGCCGGTGTTTCGTCAGGACGGCGGCATGAGGCCGCAAAACACGAAAGTGCTGACAGCCGACGATACCAACGGCCTGATGAAGGCGATCACCCCCGAGAGGTGCCAGGCGGAACTGGCCGAAAAGGGGGGCTGCGACTTCGGCTTCGCCTTCAAAGACCTGGCCCGGTTTCGCGTGAGCGTGTTCAAGCAGAAGGGCACGATCGCGATGGTGCTCCGGCAGATTCCCAACAAAATGCTCACGCCTGAGCAGCTGGGCGTGCCGGAAGTCTGCAAGAAGATGGCCCAGCGGCCCCGCGGGCTGTTTCTCGTGACGGGCCCCACCGGCTCGGGCAAAAGCACCACGCTCGCGAGCCTGATCAACTTCATCAACGAGACCCACGATCACCACATCATCACGATCGAAGATCCGATCGAATTTTATCACAAGTCGAAGAAGTGCACGGTCAACCAGCGGGAGATCGGCACCGACGTGACGAGCTTCTCGGAGGCCCTCCGTCGCGCGCTGCGTCAAGACCCCGACATCATCCTCGTGGGCGAGCTTCGCGATCTCGAGACGATCGAGGCGGCGATCTCGGCGGCCGAGACGGGCCACGTGGTCTTCGGCACGCTCCACACGTCGAGCGCCCAGGGCACGGTCAACCGCATCATCGACGCCTTCCCGACCAACCAGCAGGAGCAGGTTCGCACGCAGCTCTCCACGGCGATCATCGGCGTGGTGTCGCAGACCCTGCTCCCGAAGATCGGCGGCGGCCGCGTGGCGGCCTACGAGATCCTGGTGGTGACGCCCGCCATCGGCAATCTGATCCGGGAAAACAAGACCTTCCGCATCAATTCGTCGATCCAGACGGGTGCCAAGCTCGGCATGCAGCTGCTCGACGACCATCTCTTCAAGCTCTGGAACGAGAAGAAGATCACGAAGGAAAACGCGATGGCGAAATCGCAGGCTCCCGACGATCTGATGCAGCGAATCTTCAACGCCGAGCGGGGCATTTTCGAGGAGCTCGACGACGGCCCGAAGAAATCCCGACGGGACCAGGACCACTAACCCATGGCACTCCGACGCCTCGGACAAATCCTGATCGACCTCGGCATCATCGACGAGCAGCAGCTCGACGAGGTTCTGGAGGAGCAACGCGCCCGCGGCGGGGAGCTGCTGGGCCGCATCGCCATCTCGATGTCGATGGTCACGGAGGAGCAGCTGGCCGAGGCGCTTGCCGAGCAATGGGGCACGACGGTCGCCGAGCTGTCTGACCGGCCGCTGCGGGGCGATGTGCTCGAGATCGTCAGTGAGCCGATGGCGCAGCTCTACCGGATCGTGCCGCTGGAGTTGGTTGGCAACCGGCTCACGATCGCGTCGGCGGAGCCGCAGAAGATCCAGATCGCCGACGAGCTGCGGGTGTTGCTCGGCTACGACATCCACATTCAGGTCACGACAGAGCCCGAGATCCAGAAGGCGGTCGAGAAGTATTATTCGTCGGAGACCGACACGGTCGAATCGATCGTCGACCAGCTCGAGGGCGACAAGGATCTCGAGGCGGCGGCGAAGGCGGCGGCCATGAAAGAAGGGCCGATCGCGCTCGACGACGTGGAGGCGCTCGCCGAGAGTGCGCCGGTCCGCAAGCTGCTCAACATGGTGCTGCTGATGGCGATCCGCGACGGCGCCAGCGACATCCATTTCGAGCCCTTCGAGCATGAGTTTCGGATCCGGCTGAAGGCCGACGGCGTCTTGCAGGAGATGGTGCCGCCGCCGAAGCATCTGGCCTTCGCGATCACGACCCGGATCAAAGTGATGGCGAATCTCGACATCGCCGAGCGGCGGCTGCCGCAAGACGGCCGGATCGAGCTGACGGTCGGTGGCCATCCGGTCGATCTCCGCGTGAGCGTGTTGCCGACGCTCTTCGGAGAGAGCGTGGTGATGCGGGTGCTCGACCGCGGCGTGGTCTCGCTGAATCTCGACAAGCTCGGCATGGAGCCTGAGATCCTGCGGCGGTTCCGGGAGATGATCAAGCGTCCCAACGGGATTGTGCTGGTGACCGGGCCGACGGGCTCGGGCAAGACGACCACGCTCTATTCGGCCCTTTCGGAGCTCAACGAGGTCGAAGACAAGCTCATCACGACCGAAGACCCCGTCGAATACGACATCGACGGGATTGTGCAGGTGCCGATCGACGCGGAGATCGGCAACACGTTCGCGGCCTGTCTGCGGGCGATCCTGCGGCAGGATCCCGACCGGATCCTGGTGGGGGAGATTCGTGACGTGGAGACGGCGGAGATTGCCGTGCAGGCCGCGCTCACGGGCCACATGGTGTTTTCGACGCTCCACACCAACGATTCCCCGGCCACGGTCACTAGGCTTCGCGACATGGGCGTGCCGCCCTTTTTGATCACAGCCACGGTGGAGGCGATCCTGGCGCAGCGGCTGGTGCGACGGATCTGCACCAACTGCAAGGAAGAGATCGTGCCGGATGCTGAGGTGGTGGCGGATCTGGAGCTGACGACCGAGCAGTTGGTCGGCAAGAAGTTTTACCGCGGCCGTGGGTGCGACAAGTGCCACAACAGCGGCTACAAGGGCCGGCTGGGGCTTTATGAGCTGCTGGTCATGACCGACGAAATTCGCGACATGGTGATCCGCAATGCCTCGACGGAGGAGTTGCGAGAGGTGGCCCGTCGTGGCGGCATGATCACGCTCCGCGATTCCGGCATGGTTGGAATATTCGACGGTTCGACAACCGCCGAGGAAGTAATCCGCGAAACAATCCTGGAAGCCTAATAACCAATCTCTCCTGTCCCCCGTAATGTAAGTATCCCTGTCCCCCGTGAAGTAAGTCCCCTGTCCCCCGTGGTGCTAAGTTTTCTTCCCCCGTGGGGGCGAGTTTTTAACTTGCCCAAGAACCCGTCCTAAAACCCTCCCTTCCGTTAGACCCGTATCCCGTCCCCCGTGAAGTAAGTTCCTAACCAAACCTTAACCCCCGTCCCGTCCCCCGTGGTGCTAAGTTTCCTGTCCCCCGTGAAGGTTAGACCTGTCTCCTGTCCCCCGTGGGGGCGAGTTTTTAACTTGCCCAAGAACCCGTCCTAAAACCCTCCCCTCCGTTAGACCCGTATCTGTCCCCCGTGGGGGTAAGTTCCCAACTTGCCCAAGAATCATGCCCACCTATCTCTTTGAAGCCATCGACGCGACGACCGGGAAAGAGATCCGTGACACGGTCGACGCCGCCACCGAGGCCGAGGCCCAGTCGACGATCCGGTCGATGGGCTACATGGTCACGAAGATCAAGGCCAAGAAGGCGGTCGCGGCGGGTGGGAAGCAGAAGAAGCGGGGGTTTGTATTTGGTGGGGTGAAGGGCAAAGACCTCACGCTCTTCACCCGGCAGCTCTCGATCCTGCAAGACGCCGGCCTGCCGATCCTGCGGAGCCTGAAGATCCTGGCCAACATGCAGAAGCCCGGCCGCCTGAAATTCAGCCTGGAAGACGTCTGCGACGAGATCGAGGGCGGCTCGACGCTTTCGGAGGCGATGGCGAAGAGTCCGAAGGCGTTTAACCGGCTCTACGTCAACATGATCCGGGCGGGCGAGGCGGGCGGTGCGCTCGAAGTGATTCTCCGCCGCTTGTCGGAATTCATGGAGCGGGCGGAGGCGCTCAAGCGGAAGGTGAAGGGGGCGATGGTCTACCCGGTGGTGGTGATCAGCGTCGCCGTCGGCATCCTCACCTTCATCATGATCAAGATCGTGCCGCAGTTTAAGAAGATCTTCGACGACTTCGGCTCCGAGCTGCCGCCGATGACGGAGACATTGATCTATGTCTCGACTCTGGCCGTGAATTATTGGTGGGCGATTCCGGCGATTCCGTTCGGCTTCAATCTCTTCATCAAGGGCCTCAAGAAGATCCCGTATGGCCGTTTTGGCTGGGATCTCTTCACGCTGAAGGTGATCATTTTCGGTCAGCTCGTCGAGAAAAACATCGTGTCGCGGAGTGCGCGGACGATGGGCACGCTGCTTGGTGCTGGCGTGCCGATTCTGGAGGCGATCAACATCACGAAGTCGACCTCTGGCAACATGATGTTTGAGCAGATGTTTCAGAAGGTGTCGGATTCGATCCGCGATGGCAATGCGATTGCGAAGCCGCTCAAGGAGTATTCGGTGCCGCCCTTCAATGCGGTGGCGCTTCTCTTCTGGACGCTCTTCCTGCCGGGCATTGGGGCGCTCCTGTATTTCACGAAATACAAGAAGCCGGTGGTGGATGATCTGATGATCAACATGGTGGACGTGGGCGAGGAGTCTGGCGAGTTGGACACGATGCTTTACAAGGTGGCGGATACGTATGACGAGGAGGTGAGTGTGCTCACGGAGAGCCTGACGAGCCTGATGGAGCCGCTGTTGATCATTTTCCTTGGTGGAGCGGTGGGCTTCATCGTGATTGCCCTCTTCCTCCCGCTGATCAAGCTGATCCAGGATCTTTCATGAAAACAGGATCTGTCATGAAAACAATCACACATCCCACGCGGTCGTTAACCGCAGCTTCCGGGATTCCTGCTTCCTCCGATCCCACGCAACCGCTGCGCGCAACCACCGGGATTCCTACTGCCCCCCGTCCCATAAAAGCCCTAAGCGTAAGCGCCGGGAATCCTACTCCCCCCGTCTCCCTGCCCCGTCCCATAAAAGCCCTAAGCGTAAGCGCCGGGATGCCTTGTGCCCCGGTCCCTTTCCCCCGTCCCATAAAAGCCCTAAGCGTAAGCGCCGGGATTCCTACTGCTCCGGTCTCCCTCCCCCGTTCCATAAAAGCCCTAAGCGTAAGCGCCGGGAATCCCACTGCCCCCGCCTCCTACCCCCGTCCTATAAAAGCCCTAAGCGTAAGCGCCGGGACTCCTACTGCCCCGGTCTCTCTCCGCCGTGGAGGCAAGTTTTTAACTTGCCGTCTTCCCTCGCCCCGATCCGCCTTCACGCTGGTGGAACTGCTTGTCGTGATCGGGATCATCGCGACGCTAGCCGCGCTGGTAACACCTGCGGTCATGCGGGCCCAGGCGACAGCCCGGAACGCCGCGATCAAGGCCGAGATCGACATGCTTCACATGGCGATCATGAACTATAAGAACGAGTACGGCAGCTTTCCGCCAGCCTTAGATACCACTTTATCAGCATCTGGTCTCATTAATCGCCACATCCTACGGCTCTTTCCCAGGACAAGTATTGCTAACCCAGACAATCGAGCGAGCGCC
>JBIIFB010000212.1:0-5557 GCA_044237545.1 Pirellulales bacterium | reverse complement strand
GTCGGCGTACGTGCCTACTGCCTACGTTTCGTCAACCCGTTTTTGGAGTATAACGCAGCACCCCCCCCGCTGGCAGTCGTGTCCTGCCGGCGGCTGACTGTATCCCTCGTGCCATCCCTTTCGGGCCGATTGCGACCATGTTTGACCCCATGGATCCCTGGATTTACGAGATCTGTTTCCCCGGAGCCATCTCGGGGCAGGCCGAGGTCAGTTGCCCGCACTGTGGCACCATGCTCACGGTCGCGGTCGATGACCCGATGGAAAGCCAGACCTACCGATGTTCGCAATGCCAAACGGTTTTCAGGGTGAATTGGGGGCAGTAGGAAGCCGGCGTCTGCGGGTGACGGCTAGGGGAGAAACGGGAGAATAGAGCGATGACCGCCGAATCGGAGAAAAGCCTCAGCGACGATGCCACGTTTGCAGGCCGCGTGAAGCAGCCGGTGTCGTCCCGCGACGTGAGCATCGGCGACGAGCGGACGCTCGGCGACGGGCTGTCGGGTCAGGAAACAGTGATTGGCGACATCGAGGTCGTTGATATCGAGTCCCGCTACAAGATCGAGGGCACGCTCGGCCAGGGCGGGATGGGTGCTGTTCTCCTGGCCACCGACACGCGGCTCGACCGTAAGGTGGCGATCAAGCGGATCCTCGGCGAGGCCGCAGGCAACCGGATGGCTGTGCAACGGTTTCTGACCGAGGCCAAGTCAATCGCCGCGATCAACCACCCGAACATCGTGCAGATCTACGACTACGGCCAAGCGAAAGACGGGCCGTTTCTAATCATGGAGTTTGTGGATGGCGGTAGCCTGCTCGATAAGTGCCGCGATGGGGCGATGCCGCTCGAAGATGCAGTCGCCATGGCCTGTCAGCTCTGCGACGGGCTGGCAAAGGCCCATGACCTTGGCATCGTCCACCGCGACATCAAGCCGGCCAACGTGTTGCTCACGAAGGACGGCACCCCGAAGCTCACCGATTTCGGGCTCGCAAAGGCCCAGGCGGGCGACCATGGCCAGACCATGACTGCCGCCGTACTCGGCACGCCCGACTTCATGCCACCGGAGCAGCGACGAGATGCGGCACTGGTCGATCACAGAAGCGACCTCTGGAGCCTGGCGGCAACGGTCTACCAGATGGTTACAGGCCGCAGCCCAAAAATCATACGGTTCAACAACGTGCCTGGATCGCTACACCAAGTTTTGGCTAAGGCCCTCGAGGAAGACAAGAGCTTAAGGTATCAATCGATCCGTGAGTTTCGTCTCGCATTGCGGAGAGTGATCGATGACACTGTAACGCGCGAGTCCGTACCAAACAGTCCTAGCGGCCACACACTTGAAGAAGGACAGTGCAAATCCTGCGGAACCATTACCAGCGATTTGACGAAAAAGTTCTGCCGAAACCCCGCTTGCGGAGCGTCACTGCGTGCCGCATGCTTGCAGTGCGGTGCCCAAATTCCAGTATGGGATGGAGTCTGCGGAGAGTGTGGCGCCAATCAGCCCAAACTGATTGCCGCCAAGGAAGAGAGAGAAAAACGAAAAGTGGCGGCCGCGATGGAAGCAGCTGCTTCGCTGAGGGCACATTATCTCGAAAATCTTGAGGCGAGAATTACTGCCGCAGTGAGGGAAGCCAAGGCCGATCGGATTGTCACGTTCAACGAGGTACTGGGGATCCTTGCTCTTGCAAACGAGTATCTTTCCGACAATCCACGAAACGAGAAAATTCAGGCCCTCGTCAAACAGTGCCATCGTACAGCTCCGCCGCGGCTGACAAACTCCATCGGCATGGAGCTTGAGTTCGTGACTGCTGGCACCAGCTTCATCATGGGAACAGAGAGCGACACTCGCACGGACCAGCGCCCTCATAATGTTCGGCTCTCGCAGCCGTTCTACATCGGCATACACCAAGTGACGAATGCTCACTGGCGGCAGGTAATGGGCAGCGTGCCCAACCATGGCCAGGATGATGATTGGCCCGTTGAGCAGGTCAGCTGGCATGATGCGATCGACTTTTGTCGAAAGCTGTCTGCACTGCCAGAAGAAAAGCGAGCTGGCCGCATTTATCGACTTCCAACAGAGGCTGAGTGGGAGTTTGCATGCCTCGCGGGACCGACGGCCGCTTACTCGTTTGGCAACGATGAATCTCTTTTACCTGACCACGCGTGGTTTGAGGAGAACTCAGGAGGTCACGCGCACCCGGTCGGAAAAAAGAAACCCAACGCTTGGGGAATCTTTGATATGCACGGCAACGTATGCGAATGGTGTAGTGACTGGTACGCGGATTATCCGGCCGAATCTGTGACGGACCCTCGCGGCCCCTCCGACGGTACAACTCGAGTGCTGCGAGGGGGCGGCTGGGACAACGATGCCCAGTGGTGCACAGCGGCATGGCGTAATGCTCTGAACCCATCAGACTCCGGTGAGTCCCTCGGCTTTCGCGTGGCACTGGGGAGAACGCACCCTGAGTCTGCCGACGGAACTTGGCACGTAATCGGATCTGGACCCGAATAGTTGAGTTTGAACTAATGACTCAATACCCAAAAAGCCTGAGCGACGAAGCGACTTTCGCGGGACAAGCAAAGCGTGCGCGGCAGGCCGAGATCAGCCTCGGTGGCGAACGCACGATCGGCGGCGACCACGCGACACAGGAAACAGTGATTGGCGACATCGAGGTCGTTGATATCGAGTCCCGCTACAAGATCGAGGGCACGCTCGGCCAGGGCGGGATGGGTGCTGTTCTCCTGGCCACCGACACACGGCTCGACCGTAAGGTGGCGATCAAGCGGATATTGGGTGAGGCGGCTGGCAACCGGATGGCTGTGCAACGGTTTCTAACCGAGGCCAAGTCGATCGCGGCCTTGAATCACCCAAACATCGTGCAGATTTACGACTACGGCCGCGCGACCGACGGGCCGTTTCTGATCATGGAATTTGTGGACGGGGGCAGCCTGCTCGACCGCTGCCGTGATGGGGCGATGCAGCTGGAAGATGCCGTCGACTTGGCCTGCCAAATCTGCGACGGGCTCGCGAAGGCCCACGACCTTGGTATCGTCCACCGCGACATCAAGCCGGCGAACGTCCTGCTCACGAAGGACGGCACCCCGAAGCTCACCGATTTCGGCCTCGCGAAGGCGCAATCAGGCGACCACGGCCAGACGATGACTGGTGCGGTGCTCGGAACGCCCGACTTCATGCCACCGGAGCAGCGACGGGATGCGAGTGAGGTTGATTCCCGCAGTGATCTCTGGAGTCTGGCGGCAACGGTGTACCAAATGGTCACGGGCCGCAGTCCAAAAATCATTCGCTTCGACCTATTACCAGCCAGTCTGACGAGCGTGTTGGGCAAGGCGCTCGAGGATCGCAAGGGCGATCGCTACCAGTCTGCCCGGGAATTGCGAGATGCGTTGAAGGGCAGTCTAAGCGGGGTGGGGCCGGCCCTGACGGAACTCGGAGTCGGGCAGTGCCATAGCTGCGGCATGAAGAATGAGGCAGGGAGGAGGTTTTGCCGTAAATGCGCGGCGTCTTTGGAAGCCCCCTGTCTCAATTGCGACAAGCCGCTGCCGTATTGGGAGGAGATCTGCGGGCAGTGCGGGGCGAAACAGGTGCCACTGCTTGACGCCCGCCGCGGCGAGCTTGCGGGCAAGCAGGCAGAGGCCGAGAGCCTGGTTAAGGAGAGCTATTTCGACCGGGCGGAATCGATCGCGGCAGCGTTGCAGCAGATCAGCGATCCTCGACTACGGGAGCTGAGCCCATGGGCGGCAACGATTAAGGACACGATCGCGAAGGCGCGAAGCGAACAGGCTGATCGGACTTCACAATTGCTTGATGAAGCCCTGCGGCACGAATCAGCCTACGACTATTCTGCAGGCGAGCATGCTTTGGAGCAGGTTCCCGCTCCACTCCGCGGAAAGCAGATTGCCGGGCAACCTGAGACCGTGGCTGCGGTCCTCGCACGCATTGCAGGGAAACGTGCCGAGGCTCAGGGGCTGGAAGATGTGGTCAGGACAAGAGTTGCTGCCAAGGATCTCGATGGTTTACTACCAGAGGCCCAGAAACTTCTGACGCTCCGTCCTGATCGGGCGGATTTAAAAAAGTTGGTTGCTCAGTTGGAGGATCGCCAACGGAAGGCGGAAAGCCATCGGGATACTTCATACGAAGAGGCTAAGTCGCTGCTTGAAACTCAGCAATATGAGCCGGCGTTGGCAGCCCTCGGCCGAATTGCACCGTCTACCGTGACGCCAGCGGTGGGCAAACTACGAGCGAAGATAGAGGCCTCGCTAGGACGCGTAGTTCAGTTGGCTGCCGAGATCAAAGCGGCGTTGGCTGCAAAGGAGTTTGACGACCTGTTGCCAACTGTCGATTCGTATCTGGAGTTGCGCGAAAACGACGGAGAAATCTCGAAGCTCAAGGAATCACTTCTAGAGCGGGAAAAGCAGATCGGGCAAAAGATCGCGGAAGTGATTGAACGCGTCGATCAGGCCTGGCGGAGATGCGACTTTGATCTCGCTTGCAAGCTTTTGCAGAAGATTCCGGAGCCGCGACGGGCCGGCGAGGTTAGAACGCGGCTTGTCAACTGCGAAAACCTATCTTTTGCAAGGTCAACTGCGGTTTCGATGATGCAAGAAGGACTCTCATCGGGAGACCTTGATCGTGCCATTACCCAAGCCAAATCCTATTTAGCTGCCATTGATAAAGAGCAACTGCAGGACAAGCACGTCGCTGCGCTTCACGACAAGTGTGTTCAGGAGGCAGCCGTTCGTCGGGCGGTCGCGGAGGCGCACAGACAGGCACGGCGGAGACGCATTCGTGCTTGGATAACGGCGACCGCGGCCGGAATCGTCATTTTCATGATCACATCTGCGGTTTGGGCACGATTGGCGCAGCGCACAAAGGCGATTCAACAGGCAGTTGCGCTGGGTAACTGGGATCAGGCGTTGTCGTTGGATAGTGGAAACGTACCCGCCCTGTTAGGGAGAGTTCAGTCGAGGCTCTCGGCGACGCCGCCGGATATAACGGGAGCATTTACTGACCTTAAGCAGGTAGAGCAAAGTGGGCGTGATGCCGCGAAGGTGGCGGCCTTACAGGCTGAGGCCGTTGCAGTACGAGCACGGGAGCATGCGAGCGCTGGTCGGCTTTCGGAAGCCGCGCAGGATTTTTCGGAGGCCGAACGCTCGGGTGCCAGCGAGGCTTCGCTGACGCAGGCTAGAGCGACGATTGCCACTAGCTGGTTGGACAGAGCCGCAGCCGCTGCGGCACAAGGCGACGCCGTCGACATTCGCACTGCGCTGGAAGCTGCGAAAGCCGCTGGGGCCGCAGGCGAAGCGGTTGCCAAACTCTCCGCTCAGCGCCTTTTGCTTGACGCCGCGGGGATGATGACGCGTGGCGAGGACAAGGAAGCTGCCGCACAGGCGATCGAGGCGTCGCTGGTGGATCCAGTCGTTGCGGCCGCTTTTTTCGACGAGGCGGCGAACGCGGGGCTCAAGCAGGCTGTGGTGATGGAGTATCGCGGTAGATTCGACGCGGCGATTGAAGGCGGTGACTGGAACGCCGCGCTGGCGGCGGCGGCG